>NZ_JBQEPF010000007.1:0-145075 GCF_052045575.1 Bacillus sp. 22190
CACATGCGTTGCTACACGATGTAGCGAACTTAGCATGTGATCATTTCCTGCCTCGTCAGCGTTTGACTGACTACCTATGATGTATCATAGGATTTTTTATAAAAACTCGAATTAACAGGTACGTTTTGTCTTGTTTAGTTTTCAAAGATCATCTTCGTTATCTCTCAGAAGCGACTTTATTAATATAACATTCTATCAAGATGAAGTCAACAACTTTTTTCTTGAATGTTATTTCTCAACCGCGCTGTTTCAGCGGCGAATACAAATATAACACCTTTTAAAAGAAGAAACAAGTATTTTTTCTAAATAATTTATTTTTCCTGATCTCTTCCTATATATTCGTACAAAAAGGGCTTAACTCCATAATTCACTATTGTTGATCCTGTAGGTCTTTAGTATATTTATAATAGATTGAAATTTAATAACCGCAGGGGGAGCCTCGTGCTGAGAGTGAACAATTCGTTGTTCTGACCCTTTGAACCTGTCAGTTAATACTGAAGTAGGAATGTGGAATCACTTGCATACATGCATTGTATTCAAGCCGATATGTTTTTCTATGAATCACATACTCATCCTGACATGGTCTCTCCTTGCACAATTCGTGAAAAGGGGATTTTTTTATGCAGCAATCAAATCAATTAGTACGACTGATGGAGATCGCCATCATGACTTCTCTTGCACTTGTTTTAGATTATTTATCAGGTCTCTTTTTAAGAATGCCAAACGGCGGGTCAATTGCACTGATCATGATTCCTGTCATTCTCATGTCCATTAGATGGGGCGTGTCTGCTGGATTTATCATCGGTGTGTTAATCGCAGGACTGCAGCTGATGAACAATCCTATTATTGCTACACCTGTACAAGGATTTCTCGATTACTTTGTCGCATCTGTTGTGATTTGTTTAAGCGGGCTATTCTCAGGATCAATTAAAAAAGCCATTCAGGATAAAAAGCGAAAGAAACAATTCTTCTATATTATCCTAGCTGTATTTGTCGCCAGTTTCTTCAGACTGCTGACGTTCTTTATTTCAGGTGTAGTCTTCTTTTCTCATTATGCACCAAAAGGAACACCAGGTTGGGTGTATTCATTAGTTTATAACAGCACATATATGATTCCTTCATTTATCATTTGTAGTATTGTTCTTTGTTTACTCATCCCTAGTGCGTCTCGTTTGGTTTTTCCTCGACAAAAATAACCCAGCTGTTTCAGCGGGTTATTTTTTATGCATAATTTGCTGCTCTATTGAATCTATTAATAGTAGAAGATTTCATGCTGGAGGTACGACAATGAATCCTTACTCCATTATGCTGTGCTGTTACATCCTCAGTCTCGCCTACTTTTTGGCAAGTTTCTATGAGGCATTAAAAATAGCAGGTGTGAAAGGAAAAGTAGAGGCTTCTCCTTTTATATCTTATATTTTACTCGCCACCCTTTTTACTTTTTTCTCTCATTATTACTGGAAGCTGACGATATAATTTGTTGAACATGATCGCTTAGGACAGATAGTTCCCATCCATACCCTATTTCTTCATGGTTCTCACCAGCCAGCTCGAACTGGCTGGTGACGGCAAAACTAGGTTGAAGTTTTTGATAAAATTGCTTAGCTGAATTTTGCTCAAATACCCAGAGCAGCATATTCTGATAGCCTTTCTCTATTAAATAATCCACACCTTTTGCAATCAAAGCCATACCCGCTCCTGATTTCTGTTTTCTCTGCAACAAATAGATGGCATAAAGCTCACCATCATATATTGAATATCTCTCATCACGCTGTTTTCCGAAGGAAGCAAAACCAAATACTCCGTCAGCATCCTCTGCGACAAACGTGCCTTCAAGCGACCTGCTTCTCCAGCTCTCTTCCCGCTCCCCTACATTCAAAGCATCTAAATACTCTTGTGAAATAATGCCGTGATAAGTCGTTTGCCAGCTCTTCACATGAATTTCGGCAATTTTAGGAATATCATTATGTACTGCATGTCTAACCTTCATCTGCACACCCCTTTTAGCCATTTCTTACTCTATGTTTCATATGATAAGTTTCTATTTTATAAAATTCAATCCCTAATGGATATTCGTTGACATTTTGTCAACACCCCTATATATTGGGTACGACTTCTTCTATTGAAGAGTTGAACTTTATGAAAAGGGGAAAGAAGAGATGGAATTTAAAACAACTGAGCTTCGGCAGTTTTTAAAAGAACAACTGCAAATACGTTCTCTTTCATTAAGAGAACTCAGTACACAAACAGAAATTGATAAAGCCACACTGTCTAGAATCATGAACGGAAAAAGAAAACCGACTTTGAACCATTTACAGCGGCTTTCAGATGCTCTACACATTTCTTTAGATCATCTATTGGCCACGGCTGGATTTTCAATTAAAAACGAAAGAGTTCACGGTAATACGTTCATTCAAGCCGTAGAAGAGATTGAGCGAACGCTGAAAGATCATGATGTCTATGACGGGACGTTCAGCGAGAATGAATTGAAACAGAAGTTAAATGAATATGAGATCTATAGTCAATCAGATGAGGGAAAAGAAACAATCTCAGCAAATTTTGAAAAAAAGATAGATACGATAAGCGGTGTTGGACCATTTCTTGATCAATTGAAAAGCATGTACTACTCGTTCATGAGCGGACGGGGGACTTCTCGAGAATTGATGTTGATGGGAGGCGCATTACTTTACTTCATTATGCCCGTTGATTTAATACCAGATTATATTTTTCCGATCGGCTATATTGATGACGCTGCAGCGGTGCAGGTCGTATTAAACCAGCTGACAAATAGGTCATAGCAGGTGACGGAGACATGAAAAAACAGAACAGCATTGACTTCGCATTATTATTCACTGTCATTTGCTTCTTTGTGATCAGCCTACTAGCTGTGTATAGCGGATCGGGACAGTATGAAACGCAAGATATGTTTTATTTCGTCAAAAGGCAAGTTTTCTGGTATATCGTCGGCTTTGGCCTTATGGCGGCAGTTGCTTACTTTGATTATGAACTGCTTGAGCGGTTATCTTTTCGATTATTTGCAGGTGGTCTCTTTCTCATCATTCTCGTTCATTTTTTTGGCACGAATCAAAATGGCTCCCAAAGATGGATCAGCTTGGGGCCCATGAAAGTGCAACCATCAGAATTTATGAAAATTTTTGTCATTCTTCTGTTAGCGGCTATTTTAAATCGATACAAACATCAGCGCTTTGCATTTAAAGAAAGCATGATTCCCACAATGAAAATTATATGCTGGACCGCTGTTCCTTTTTTCCTGATTTTAATTCAGCCAGATTTGGGGACGGCACTTGTGATCTTGTCTATCGCTTTTACACTGATGCTTGTGTCAGGCATTTCAAGTAAGATGATCGCTGCATTAATCGCTTCTTTTCTCGCGCTTCTTGCATTTTTGACCTACTTGCACAATGAACATTTTGAGCACTTTACAAAAGTGATTAAACCTCATCAGCTTGATCGCATTTATGGATGGCTCTCTCCTGATGAATTTGATTCGACATATGGGTATCAACTGAAACAAGCAATGCTTGGCATTGGGTCAGGACAATTATCAGGAAGCGGTTATACAAATGGAAATCAAGTACAAGGGGGAAATATCCCTGAAGCCCATACAGATTTTATATTTGCAGTTATTGGTGAGGAGTTTGGTTTTATCGGCGCCTCCCTATTGATCTGTTTATATCTTATGATGGTCTATCGAATGATTCATGTGGCTATGCATGCGAATACCCTTTATGGGCTTTATATATGTGCTGGGGTGGTTGGGCTGATCGTCTTTCAAGTCTTCCAAAACGTTGGGATGACAGTAGGGCTAATGCCTGTGACTGGTCTTGCCCTTCCTTTTATCAGCTATGGGGGCAGTGCGCTTTTAACCAATATGATCGCCATTGGCCTTGTGTTTAGTGTCAATTTGAGGTCCTCATCCTACATGTTTGGACGTAACTGGGATTGAAGGTGATGTCATTGATTCTTTCTCACCTAAAAAAAATCGACCACATTCTTGCTGGGACGATTGTTTGTCTTTGTTTCTTTGGATTGCTGATGGTGTACAGTGCGAGTTATCCTTTAGGCGAAATAAAATATGGACAGGGCAGCTACTTCTTCATGAAACAGTGGCAATGGCTTTTGATTGGGTTCTTCTTTTTCATCGCTGCAGCCCTGGTTCCATATCAAGCTTACCGTAAATGGATTCGTTGGCTTGTGATGCTGTCACTGCTATGTCTTCTCCTTGTCCTGCTTCCAGGAATCGGTGTTGTCAAAAACAATTCACAACGATGGATTCAATTAGGCTCTCTGATCATCCAGCCGTCTGAGGCTGTGAAATTAGTGATGATCATCTATTTTGCCTATGTATATGCAAGGAAACAAGCGTACATTACATCCTTTAAAAAAGGAGTACTGCCTCCACTTCTTCTTTTAAGTCTAGCTTTTTTATTGATTTTAAAACAGCCAGATTTAGGTACAGCAGTTTCTATTTTATTGAGCTGCGGTATCGTCTTATTATGTGCTGGACTTAAAACACGCCACCTCATTCTACTAGGTTCGACAGCTGCGGCAGGGATCACTTTTTTTGCTGTGACCGCTCCTTATCGCTTGAAACGAATCACTTCTTTTCGTGATCCTTTCATGTATGAGGATGGAGATGGTTATCAGCTGATCCATTCTTATCTCGCCATGAATTCAGGAGGGCTTACCGGGAATGGTTTAGGCGGAAGCATTCAAAAACTAGGGTTTCTTCCTGAAGCCCATACAGATTTTATTATGGCCATCATTAGTGAAGAGCTGGGAATCATGGGGCTGTTGTTTGTGATGGGTGCCTACCTACTCATCATGTATCGCGCCGTTCGAATCGTTCAAGGTTTACAAGATCCATTTGGAAAGCTATTAACGATCGGGCTTACTTTTCAAATTACGATTCAAGCAGCCTTTAATCTAGGAGCTGTCTTTGGGCTTCTCCCCATTACAGGCATTCCTCTTCCCTTTATTAGCTACGGCGGATCTTCATTGGTGTTCATGATGATATCTGCAGGCATTCTTGTGAATCTCTCTTCATCTATCAAAAGACACCGGCATGTACCCCAATTAAAATAGACACCCTCTATCAGAAGGTGTCTTTTGATTTTTATTCTTCTATTTGACGATCAGCGATTTCTTTTTTTCTTGGCTGTTTGATTTCATTCGTCAGTTCTTGGATGCTTTGTTTCACATTGCCTTTGCCAGAGAAATTCTCAATAATTTCTTTAACATCAATTCCAGAGGAAGCTTTCAGACTTTCTTGAAGACTGGACATAAGGTTTGTCGCATAGCCGGTCACTTTGTTGGCGCCGCTGCCTTCCCCGTTACCACCTGTATCAACAACTGTAATTTTATCAATGTTAGAAAGTGGAGCAGATACTTGTTTCGCATATTCAGGTAGCATTTTCACAATCATATCAAGAATCGCCGCTTGACCATACTGTTCGAATGCTTCTGCAATTTTCTCTTTCGCTTCTGCTTCCGCAAGTCCTTTCAACCTAATGACTTCTGCTTCTGTTTCCCCTTTTGCACGATCGGCTTCTGCTTTGGCAAGCCCGTCAATCCGAACTTTCTCTGCTTCTGCTTTTGCCATTGCTTCAATGCTGTATTTCTTCGCATCTGCTTCTGCAAGACGCTTCGCTTTTTCCGCCGCAGCCGACTGCTCAACAGCATAACGGTCCGCATCTGCTTTCTTTTTCACTTCAGAATCGTATTGACGCTCACGACGCTGGATCTCTTTTTCTTCTAATTCAATTTGCTTCTGACGTTCAATGATTTTGACTTGCATTTCTTGTTCAGTTACGTGCTGACGATTACGAGCTGTTTCAAGATCGTACGCTTGGTCAGCGCTTGCTTTTGCTGTATCTTGTTCACGTCTGAATTCTGCTCTTTTCAGCTCATTGATTTTTTCTGCTTCAGCGATTTCAGTGGCACGCTCAAGCTCAGATTTCTTCGCATCTTTATCTGCTTCTGCACGTTTGATACGTGTTTCTTTATCTGCTTCTGCTGTCGCAATATCTGCATCGCGTTTCACTTGAGCAATTCTAGGTTTACCTAGTGATTCTAAATAGCCATTTTTATCACGGACATCTTTGATTGTAAACGATACAATGACAAGACCCATTTTCGCTAGATCTTGAGAAGCAACACGCTGTACTTCTTGAGAAAATTTCTCTCTGTTTTTATAAATCTCTTCAACTGTCATTGACCCTAAAATGGAGCGAAGGTGTCCTTCTAGTACTTCTCTTGCTTCATTTTCACGATCTTCTTTTGTTTTCCCTAAAAACTGCTCTGCCGCAGTGGCGATTTCTTCAATTGATCCGCCAATTTTAATGATGGCCGTTCCATCCGCCATGACCGGTACACCCTGCTCAGTATAGACTTCAGGCGTTGAAACATCTAGCTTGCTAGATAGTAAGCTGAGCGGCTCTGCTTGTTGAAAAACAGGGAGTACAAAGGTACCTCCACCTCTTACAATCTTAATCTTGTTTCCACCTTCATCCACGTGGACATTTTTACTTCCGAGGTAACTTCCTGTGACAATTAATGCTTCATCTGGACCAGCTGTCCGGTATTTCGAAACAAATACACCAATAAGTGCAATGAGAATCACAAGCACAATTCCAATAATAATTAATATGGTTGTTCCTGGCATAGCATTCCCTCCTAGATTTCTTCATTTGGTATAACAGATAACACGCCTTTGTTCACTTCGACGACCAGCACCCGGGTTCCATATGGAATCTCCTCTTCGTCGAAACTGACGGCAGGCTTTGAGATTTTTCCGCTGTTACTAATTAACAGCACTTCTCCAAACCCATCTTTTGGTACAGATACAATGATCTCCCCAGTTCTTCCTTTTAGGTCGGCCTCCGTATATGAAAGAGATTCTTCAGCAGAGGAAAGCGGGACTAAGACAAATACATGTAAACAAGTAACGAGAACCACTGCGAGGATGGCAGATAATACGGCGCCAAGTCCACTTCCTACAATTGCTGTTTTTTCAGAGATAAATCCTCCAGCCGAGAAAAAGGTAAGAAATGCGAGGATCAATGTTGGTTGAAGGAACGGGACAGGAATCGCTTCAAACAATCCATCAAATACATCGCCAAAAAAGACGAAAACAAGCGTCAGGATTCCTGATACCATCAATATGTATAAGTACAGCGTCTGAAGAGGCAGCCCAAACACATCCATCTTCCTCACCCTTTCTTTATGAAATGAGCAGCCTTTCATTCATTTAGACCATGCTCACATCCAAGTGTATTCCTTCTAACATGTAATACGAACCACTTTTGTAAAGGTTTCAAATTTCCTCACAATTCTTCAAAGGAATTCAACGATAGCTCAAGAATGATTGTCATGTACCAGTATGTTAAAATTTGATCTTGAGGTGATGAAAATGAGTTTATTACATGATGCAAGACAAGAATTGTGGCAAGAGCTGCAAGGTTTGAACGAAGAACAATTGAATCAAAAATTATCTGATGATACTTGGAGTATTCAAGAGGTGGCAGATCATTTAAAGAAGATGGACCTAGTTGCAGCAAAACATCTAGCTGCCGAGGGGAAAAAAGCACCGATTAAAGAATATGAGCCAAAGCCGGTGGAAATGGCAGAGGATCGTTCAAAAAAAGCCACTGCGCCTAGTATTGTTGAGCCAGAGCGCAAGCATGTGACACCTACACATTTAAAAGTTGAGCTTGATACAGCTCGTGAGAAATTAAATCAAATTTTATCAACGTTTACAGAGGAAGATTTCAAACGCGTGATTGCACATCCTGTGTTTGAAGAACTTTCATTAAAGCAATACCTTGATTTTATCGGTGCACACGAAAAACGCCATATTCATCAAATTAAAGAAATTAAAGAACAGCTATAAGATGTAAAAAAGGCTCCCTTCTGGGAGCCTTTCAGATTGTTGACAAAGGGCTAAAATGAACTTTATTTTAGCCCTTTGTCTTCTTTTCAGCGTGATAGAAAACCTTTGCATTCTAGGAAGGACGAGCATCGGCGCGGAGCGAATTTAACATTCGTGAGCACCGAAGCGCAGGACTGACACCGAATGCGAGGGTTTGTCTACACGCTGAAAGATTCCCTTTTGGGAGCCTTTTTTCATTGTTACACTGTTTTAGGTGTTAAATCAAAGCAGCGGGCGTAAATCCAGTTGTATGCTTTTTCGTTCAGGTCTCTTGGGTTTCCAACTGTTTGCGGATCTTTCATTGCTTCTTTAGATAAACGGTCGATCATATCTTTTGGTACACCTTGTTCTTCTAATGAAGGAACTTCTAGGTCTTCCACTAAATCATACATCCAATTCACTGCTGCTTTTGCAGCTTCCTCTGTTGTCATTCTGCTTGTATCAATTCCGAATGCTTGCGCAATTCGAGCGAACTTCTCTGGGTACCCTTTCCAGTTATATTCCATGACAGGTCCCATCATTGCCGCTACACATTGGCCATGTGCGACAGGAATAATACCCCCAAGCGTTTGACTCATCGCATGGGCTGCACCAGCTGATTCACTTCCATAGGAAAGTCCTGCAAGCATCGCAGCTTGTGCCATTCCATATCTTGCTTCTAAATCCTCTCCATCAGCAAAGGCACGGCGAATATAATGAGCAGCATATTCAATGGCCATGAGCGCTACCGCATCTGTAATTGGCTGAGCAAACTTCATCGTATAGCATTCGATCGCGTGCGCAAGCGCATCGATACCCGTCATAGCCGTCACATGCGGCGGCATAGATACATGAAGCTCAGGGTCAATCACTGTTAGGTGAGCTGCAATGAGTGGGCCACCTGTGTTGAATTTGAATTCCCTTTCTTCGTCAGTAATCACTGCCCACTGCGTGACCTCTGAACCTGTACCAGCCGTTGTCGGAATGGTGGTTAACGGAGGGATTCTATTTTCAAGCGGTTTTTTCCCCTCAGCCGCTTCGTAATCAAGAACTGATCCTTCATGAGTCGCTTCCACACCAATAGCCTTCGCTGTATCCATTGAGCTTCCGCCGCCTACTGCGACTAAACCATTACAGCCTTCTTTTTCATATAACGCAGATCCTTCATTCACTAAACGGACTGGCGGGTTTGGTTCTACTTTATTAAATAGAACCACATCAACTTGTGCTTCTTTTAATGAAGCAATCACTGGATCTACAACACCCGCTTGATAAATACCAGGATCTGTGACAAGCAATACCTTTGAAACGCCGTATGCTTTCACTTCTTCCCCAACATGTTTCACTGCCCCAATGCCATGCTTGATGACAGTCGGAATTTCAAACGTATGGAATTTTTGCATGCTTTCAATTTTCATATTTAAAGTCATATAGAATCTCCTCCAGATAAGTGATATTTATTTAAACCAATGAACCGCTTCTGGTTTTGTATTTCGATATAAATGTTTTAGTTCCGTATATTCTTCAAGGCCCGTACGTCCTAATTCACGTCCAAGACCTGATTGTTTATACCCGCCCCACGGTGCTTGGGCAAAATAAGGATGGAAGTCGTTGATCCATACCGTGCCTAATCTTAATTGACGAGCCACTCGTTCGGCTTTGCCGATATCAGAAGACCACACCGCTCCTGCTAAACCATAAATCGTGTCATTTGCCAGCTCGATGACTTCTTCCTCTGATCGGAAGGATTCGACAGTGAGGACTGGTCCAAACACTTCTTCCTGAACAATTCGCATGTCTGATGTACAGCCTGAGAAAATCGTCGGCAAGTAGAAGAATCCTTTTTGAAGCTCCTCTGCATCAGGTCGTTTCCCACCTGTTTCTAATGTTGCGCCTTCGTCTAAACCGATGCTGACGTATTTTTCTACTTTTTCTCGATGCTCAGCTGAGATGAGCGGTCCGCTCTGGGTTCCTTCATCAAAGCCGTTGCCTAGCTTGATTTTTTTCGTACGCTTCACCAGTTCTTCTAAAAATTCATCGTGAATGGATTCTTCCACTAACAAGCGTGAACCTGCTGAACACACTTGCCCTGCATGGAAAAACACAGCATTCATTGCCTGGTCAACCGCTACGTCTAAATCAGCATCTTGAAAGACGATATTCGGGTTTTTCCCGCCGAGCTCAAGGGCGATTTTCTTCACATTCCCGCTGGCTCCCTGCATGATTTTCTTACCTGTTTCAATACCGCCTGTGAATGAAATTAAATCGACTTGGTCATTGACAGCCAGCTCATCTCCAACAGTTGCTCCAGGTCCAAGCACTAAGTTGGCAACGCCTGCTGGAACACCCGCTTCTTCCATAAGTTTGAAAACTTTGATCGTGGTTAATGGTGTAATTTCACTTGGCTTTAGTACGATTGTATTTCCAGCTGCAAGGGCAGGAGCGATTTTCCAGCTCGCTTGAAGCAATGGATAGTTCCAAGGAGTGATTTGACCGCATACACCGACAGGTTCTCGGACTAATTCACTTTTTGAATTTGGAATAGGCGATGCAATGATTTCCCCGCCATCCTTATCAGCAAGCCCCGCATAATATTGGAACACGTTCGCAATATCGTCCATATCTGCTTTGCTTTCTTCTAATGTTTTACCGGTATCAAGTGATTCTAATTTGGCTAATTCATCAAGGTCTCGTCTAATCAATTCCGCAATTTTAAACACAATATTTCCTCTTTCAAGTCCAGGCATGTTTGCCCAATCACCTTGATCGA
The DNA here is from genome assembly GCF_052045575.1 of Bacillus sp. 22190. NCBI lineage: Bacteria > Bacillati > Bacillota > Bacilli > Caryophanales > Bacillaceae > Bacillus > Bacillus sp. 22190. The sequence goes on from NZ_JBQEPF010000007.1 coordinate 10,701, forward strand.
AGGTTTTTCTTGCTGCCTTAATGGCTAACTGCGCGTCATTTCTTGATCCTTCACTGACTGTCGCGATCACTTCTTGATTAAATGGATTGATGATATCTCTTGTGTCGCCACTCTTAGCGCCAACCCATTGTCCATCGATAAATAGTGTTTGACTCATAGAAGGAACCTCCTCTGATTCTCTTTGGTAAGTTTGTTAAATAAAAATTTAACGTTTTGAACATAATTAACTTAACATGTTCAAATTTTTCTGTCAAAGGGGGATATGCTTCTTTTATTTTGACATTTTGCATTCTTTCGTTAACATATAGTCCATAAAGATTTTTTTGAACGTATTGAATTCACTTAATAGAAAGCAGGGACAAGATGAAAAAGCAGGAACAGCCACAAGCAGAAGAACGCATTTTAGCTGCTAAAGATCTCGTCATTGATTCCATCGCTGAAACAATGGACCTCTATGGCATTACTAGAAGTGCGGGTATTCTATATGGGACGATGTATTTAAATGAGGAAATGACGCTGGATGAAATGCGTGAAGAGCTGCAAATGAGTAAGCCTAGTATGAGTACGGGTGTGAAAAAACTGCAAGACATGAATATTGTCAAAAAGACCTTTCACCGTGGCCGAAGAAAACACAGCTTTGTTGCTGAGAAAGACTTTTTTAAGTTTTTCATGAACTTCTTCCCGCAAAAATGGGAACGAGAGGTTGAGGTCAATCTAGCAGCGATTGAAGAAGCGCAAGAACGCCTTCAAGATGTAGCTCGTAATGAGCAGGCGGAGGAACATGAAAGAGAGGAAGCGAAACAGCTCATTGAACAGCTTGAAAGCTCAAAAGCCTATTATGATTGGCTTAGACGATTAGCCCACTCGGTTCATTCGGGAGAAATCTTTGACTATATTCCGATTGATCAGAAAGAAAAATAGCCGGGGTGTTTGTGTTTTACAGCTTGAATTTTACAGGAGGATTGATTATGTCTTAACACATGAGGCATTGGCTCAGATGGGAGAGAGCTACGCTGGCAGGGTGAACGACATCACCCAAAACAAACTTATATTCACTGAAAAAGACTGTTTTAATAAGGTTCTATGATGAGCCTTTCTGAATAAAGATTTTCATTTCTGAACAAAACTGAAAGGGCTGATCCCCGATCCGTCCCCATAAAAAACCAGACCATGCAGGGTCTGGTTCAGATTGTTGACAAAGGGCTAAAATGAACTTTATTTTAGCCTTTTGTCTTCTTTTCAACGTGATAGAAAACCTTTGCAGTCTAGGAAGGACGAGCACTGGAGCGGAGCGAATTTGGAATTCGTGAGCACCAAAGCGCAGGACTGATAAAGAATGCGAGGGTTTGTCTACACGCTGAAACAGACCATGTAGGGTCTGTTTTAATTTCGCCTATACGTTTTGAGAAGTTGTGTTTCGATCAGTTTTTTGTGGAATGAAAGTTGTATTTCTATTCGTCTCCTCCATTGTTGTTTTCGATTTGATGCTGGTTTAATCATACTAGATGCTTCATATATACCTGCACCTCGAAAGATAATAGAGCTTATAACCATCATTTATTTAATACTCATAAAGACACTCTCCTTTTTGAATATTATGTTGGGCTTGAAATTACTGTAATATTCAGTTAATTTCTCAAACTTTGCTATTTTTTCACGAATAACTGCAAGATTTTTAGTGAATTCTTCTACAAAAAAACAATTGCTTTTCTTCAAATGTTTGAAGCATAGCTTGAATTTCATATGTTTTTTCATATAGAACGTATTAATAAAATTTCGTGTGGGTTCTCTTTATGAGAGACCAGTTTCAAAGCTTTATTAACTTGATGCTTCATCATGTTCTCCTGTCTTATATAGCGTCCAAAAAAGGTAACCGATTTTAAATCGTCCATAACATCTTCTGATATTTCAAGGGGCTCTTTATAATATTGGAAAGTCTTTGCATAATCTTATTTTTTCCTATATTTAGAAGTACCTTGGTAACCAACCTTTTATCCGCTACTTCTTCAGCAATGGAATAGGCTTTATTCAGATGTATGAATGATTTTCACACTGCTTAAAATTAACATAATTTCCTTAAATGACAATTATACTTTGAATTTGACGAACATTATACTGCTCATGTTCTTTATAAGTATCTAGTGCCTTTATGATGTGATGTATATAATCATGCGCTTGTTTCATAGTATAGTAAGCTTCTGCCACCTTGAAATGAAACTCTGCTTGTTCAATTTATCTACAACAAGCGACAGTTGCCTCGCAGCAACCTTATAATATTGAATATCCTGTACATATTCTTTCTTACTGAACTCATACATACCTCTAAAAAAGCATTATAGTATTGCAGCATTCCAGACAGCTGATGGTTAGAATTCTCTATTTTATCGACTAGAGCGGAAATTGATTGATCGAAATGAAGGTTTTATATACTCAAGCAAAAGCTTATGACGAAAGCACATCAATTAATAGTAAATCAGTAAATCACGGCCTCTTCCATTCGTTCAATTTCTTGTTCTACTTCAGCTTTCAAAACCTCTACATCTTGAACACTGAATTGCCGAATCATTTTATACCATTCATTTATTTTCACACCACCATGTGAAGAAAGAACTTTCTCCACCCCTTACTCACATTCTAAAAATTCCTTATATTGTATTGATTATAAAATACAAATATTTATATATTACCTCAAAAAATGGTCACATTGTATACGTAAGCATCTTCAGAAGGAATATCGTATAAAGGAAAGCCGAGGCGATACTAATTTCGTTAAGTTTGCGGATATATTAAACGTAAAAAACGCCCTATCCGGTTAGGGATGGGGCTTTCGCTCAAAAAGTTATCGTTCTATTAAAACGGACTTTTGATTCACTAGAAGTGTCAGTTCTTTTACTTAGGATTACTTGTAATATGATATCTTTTATCTGGTCGTAATCAATGTCACCCAAAGACCAATATGAAACGGATTTAAAAGTAGCGTCCTTAGCATCCATAATTATATCTTCGGAATTATAATCAACAAAAACCAATTCGGATCTATAGAACGTACCACCAGCTTCAACGTGATTACCATGTTTATCGTAACGTTCTACATCAACCAGGAATCGATAAGTTCTTGTTTGCCCTTTCCTAAAGTATGATTCGCTTTTTTGGACTAGCAGATACACCAAACTTTAATGCCATGCTCATCATATCCCTTTTTATATTTTTGCGCTCTATCCCTCACCAAAGCACCTGCAGCCATACACTCAAAAGACGACTGCTCCCATTAGGTTATCGTTTTCTCCGGATACGACCTCCTTGTCGCTGGTATGTTTCACGTCTCGCTCCCATGATTTCTTCCTAATCTCGCATCGTTATAGGCTAAGTATCATTGCTCTTCTTTTGATTAGAACCAGGAGCAATGCTTTTGAATTGCTTTAATGTCTCTTTAGAAACAGAATTCCTGATCTTCATTTCACTCGCTCCTTGTCGAATAAGCACCACCTTACGCTATTCGCTTAAATAGATTTTTGAATGATGACTACACTCCGAGAGGATGCCAAGTACAGCCATTCATCAAGTAAATTGAAAAACTGTCATCGATACTGCCGCCGCAGACCAGCTGCTATCCAGGCTCAGAATGTCCCTCTCGTATGGCCACATTCCTCAACACCTTTGTTCCGTATCCAGATACGCCATTGATAAGGGAAAGACGCGTCTCCTAATAAAAAAGTGGACACCAATCAAGGCACTTAGAGTGTGATCAGCGTCCGCAGGTTCTTCCTTCTGGACAAAATATTCACGTTCGTTTTGCTTGTCTCTATCATACGATGAACCACATTGGAAAAAAGGTCCCCTTTTTATCCCCCTTTTTGTCGACTTTTTATCGTTTTTTCTCAGCAGGGAGTCCAATAAACGCAAAAACCTTGATAGACAAGCCAATCAAGGTTTTTTACTTCCTATAATCTTTTATTTTTCCTATACGTGACACTTAAAATTATTTCTTGTTTAAACTAAAACCGAAATCCAAATAGTTTTCATAAGAAATGCACATACACCAATCACCTTCTAATGATATAAAATAGTGGTGCTGTGGGATATCTAAAAAATAGACTAGTAACTCTTCTATATGCTTTAATTCAAACTGGTACCCAAACTCTGTAAGATTATCACCTATATAAATTACTTGTAAGTTATTATCTAAATATTTTTCTTTTAATTCAGTTATAAATAGAAGAGCATCAGGAAGTAAAGATTCATTATTTGAGTTCATACTATGATGATGATTAGTTTGTGACCAGTCTATTTTTGAAGCATCAAATTCAAATTTTTGTTCTATTAAATCTAAATATATTTCTGGATATTTATGTACTTTGACACAATTAAGAAGGTCTTTTAATTCCAAATCCTTCATTTTTTACTTTCAATGCTGGTTGAGTCCTTTGTAAATTAAAATAAACAAATAAATCCCTATCTAGTGGGTGGGACTGACCCCGTTTTTGTAATGGAAATAAAGCTTAAATTTGTAGACAGAGAGATGTTACTTTTTTGTTTTTAAACATACAAAAGCCACTCCCGATTATCTCAAGAATGGCTCTGTATCAATGATCATCATATATGGAGCATAGCGGGATCGAACCGCTGACCTCTACGCTGCCAGCGTAGCGCTCTCCCAGCTGAGCTAATGCCCCGGGATGTTTCAACAAATAACATTATATTTAATTCTCCCATATAATACAAGGGGAAAGACTACTTTTTTTATGTTTGATGAGAAATTTCTCAATTTTGTATTATGCATTATTTTTAACCTTGGGGACGAAAGTTTTCTATCTCTGTTTTTGTGTTTCTCAGATATTTTGGATTAAACCTGTTAAAGTGATTCGCTGCACTCTTTTTCATTTCATCTGTTACATGAACATATATATCAGATGTTGTTCGGGCGCTAGCATGTCCGGCACATCTTTGAATAGCACTTTTGCTTTCACACCACCTCTATCAATAGAGCAACCGTGTGACGCAAATCATGTATTGGAATTGAAGTCTTTCACATGCGTTTTAACTTGAATTGTCTTTGATAGTGACCGATTAATTTTAAATCCACTAGCATCCCAGTCCACATCTAAATGCCATTCAAGTGTAAGACCTTCGCCTCGTCTTAATCCCCCTTATCACCGCTAAGGAATAAAGTCTTCGTTTAATATCAACTTCTTCATTTTATAAATTAGGTATGCCAGTCTTTGTATGTACAATCCCCCTTCACTCATGTAAAATGCAAGACAGAAAGGATGGTTATATGAAAAAATACATAATAATCCTTATAGGTCTGGTAATTATAACGGTTGGAGGGATATTTTTGAAGGAACAACACCAAAAAAAAATAGAAGCCCAAGAAGCTAAAAAAGAAGAATTTTATTCCTTGGCAAAAAAAAGAATGACTGACTTTATTAAAACAAACTATACTGATGTTGAACGAATTGATTATACTAATGATTATATGATAAACCCAATGGGTGGCATTGAAATTAATGGTTACCTCAATGGTAATAAAAAAAAAGAAATATGGGGAATATATGATAAGGCAAATGATGAAGTAGGTTCATTTACTGTTGATGCTAAAGAAAAACCTGAATGCGAAGATAAAGTATGCGAGTATTAAAAAAGATACACCGCCAAAATAAGTAAATAGTACCTCGAAGGAATTCAACGGTACTATTTATTTACTTATAAATTCAAGAACCCATAAACATAATTAAAGCAACAAAAATTGCAGCGAGTATAACTAGAAACAGAACACATCCTGAAAAAAGATGACTTTTTGATCCTGTTTCAAAAAATAGAAAATACAAAAGAGTAGAGCAAGTATAATAGGTACTATAGATATTCCCACAATTAAACCTCTTTCCCTATATGTTGATATATTTATGTAATTTTATCCTTTTCCAAACAAACAGGTCAATAGACTTATGTAATTCAATTGATTGCTTCCCGTAACATTGACTTTGTTTCCTCTTAAGTTTTGATCATTTCCTTAAATGTGTTTATCCCAATGCTTCCTTCCCCATTGTAACCTCCACTAGAATAAGCTGTCCATTTGTTAATTGATTGGTTTGCCTGAAATAGATGCTGAAATCACACCAGCGTCATCTATAGTAGGTATAGTCTTGGGCTCTTCGTTTAACACTTAAGAAATCTGCTTTTGTACCTGTTGCCGTGTTAGCGGTTATGAACCATAATATCAATACACATCAAGATCATCATGCTCACATTACGACAAATCATACATATCATGACCACTTTTCGACCATTGATAAGGTCAAACAGTCAGGGATGTCACCATGTTCAGGGGTTATTATTGGAATGGGCGAAACCAATCAACAAATTGTCGAAATGGCTTTTTCGCTGAGAGCCCTTGATGTGGATTCGATTCCCGTCAACTTTCTCCATGCAATTGAAGGAACGCCTCTTGAACATCAAGAACGCACACATCCGATCAAAGCGTTGAAGGTTTTGGCACTGATGCGATTTATCAACCCGGCTAAGGAAATTCGAGTATCTGGCGGAAGAGAGTTTAATTTGCGAACGCTTCAGCCTCTCGCATTATATGCAGCAAACTCTATTTTCGTAGGCGATTATTTAACGACAAAAGGACAGCAAGTTCAAACCGATCATCACATCATTGAAGATTTAGGTTTTGAAATAGAAGAATGTGCGCTTTAAAAAAAGTCTGCCGATGAATCGGCAGACTTTTGACGTTGAGATTAGAATCTTTTATGGAAATCGACAGTACCGCTTCCTTCTTCGCGGTCAAAGCTGCCAACAAAAGTCCAGTTAATATAGCCGCCGTCACCATTGTTGACAAACGTACCATCTTCAAATACCCAAATACCAAACGTAATGCCGTCATATTCAACACTATCATAATAGACAACATTGTTCAGTCCGCTAAAATCATGATCTTGGCTTAAGTTTTGAACAACTACGTTGTAATTTTGACCTGCTTCATAGAATGCACTGTATGCCGCATTTTTTACAAATCCATCACGATTTTGAGATGATTTTACTGCTTGTTCAATTTTATCGGCAATGGCTACTGGATCAATCGAGACACTTCCATCGACACCTGTTGTCGTAGCAGCTTCAGCCTTTTGACCAAAAGTCGTAAGAGATAAAGGGACAGCAACCATTGACATAGCAATCACAGAGCTAACAAAAAATTTACTTGTTTTCCTCATTATTTCTAACTCCTCCTTTAATTGGTATGTTTATGTACTACCCTTTTCTTTTTCACTTAAACACTAATTTAAGAAAAAACTTCTTTTTCTACCAATTAAGAGGCTGTTTTTACTGTTTAAAAGGGCAAAACAACAAAAAAACTACTCTTTTAAAAGAGTAGTTTTCCATCATTACATAAACAGGATAAATAAAATCAGACCTAGGATGATTCGGTAGATCGCAAAAGGCACAAGTTTGATTTTATTAATCAGTTTTAGGAAGAATCGAACAACAAAGAGAGCCACAATAAACGCACTCACAAAGCCCACAATAAAGAATGGAAGCATGTCTGTTGTTAAATATTCGGCATTTTTAACAAGTGTTAAGAGGCTTGCTCCCGCCATAATCGGCATGGCCATAATAAACGTAAAGTCAGCCGCCGCGCGGTGATTCAGTCCAAGAATAACACCACCTGCTATTGTAGAACCTGAACGCGAGAAGCCTGGCCATAGTGCTAAACATTGAAATAGCCCGATATACAGCGCTTGTCTGTACGTCATATTATCCACAGAGCTTGTTTCTGTTTTACGTTTATTGATCCAATCAGCGACAAGCATCAGCACAGCCCCTAAAATCAAACCGACAGCGACCGTTCTCACATCAAACAAATATTTATCAATATAATCTTCAAATAAGAATCCTAAAATGACGGCTGGGACGAGTCCAACAGCAATTTGAGCAATGGTCAGCTTATGTCCGCTGCGTTTTTGTTCTTCTGTGATATTTTTCTTTAAGCCTAATAAGTTCAAAATACGATCTTTGAACACGATCATGACAGCTAAAATAGAACCTAACTGAATCACGACTTTAAATGTGTTTGCAGCCTCTGGCGTAATGATGTCTTTTGATTTTAGCCAAAGATCATCAACAATGATCATATGCCCTGTAGACGAGACAGGTGCATACTCTGTTAATCCCTCGACAATTCCTAAAACCAGTGCCACGAATAAATCCCATAGATTCATGATTTTCTTTCCTTTCAATTCTGATCTTTTGAAGGCAAACATCTATGTCCACATAAAGACAAGCTTTCTTTTTCGAAAGCTCGTCTTTATGATACTATATTTTTTTCTAAAAAAGATTATGACATCAAACCTTTTCTTCTTTATACAAATTGGATCGCATTTTGAACCAATCAAACAAGTGGGTCGTGATCACTTTCAGAACGGCATACGTCGGAATCGCAACAATGATGCCGACGACGCTGAACAATTTACCTGCTGTTAATAGAACAAAAATAATCGTAATCGGATGGATATGAAGGTTTTTCCCCATGACCTGAGGAGAAATGAATTTCCCTTCAATAAGTTGAACCACTGTCCAGACAATGATGAGTTTTAAAAGCATCACTGGTGATGTCACAAGCGCAATCACAATCGCTGGTGTAATCGCAATGGTTGGACCAAGGTATGGCACTACACTTGTACATGCCGCAATAATCGCCAGCAGCAGCGCATAGTCAAGTCCAATAATCATATAGCCAATTAAAAGAAGAATACCGATACAGAAGCTGACAATGATCTGCCCGCGTATATAAGAACTTAGACGATGGTTCATTTCGTGAAGCACGATATGAGTATGGTCTCTAAACTTATTCGGGATAAATTTCAAGAAATAGTCAGGCAGTTTTTTGCCGTCTTTTAATAGATAAAACAGAATGAACGGAACCGTCACGATCGAGATGATAATTTCAGTAAGCGCCCCTAAGAAAGTGCCGACTCCAGTAAAAGTACTTTCCAAAATCTTCGTCGCTTGACTTGACGCTTTACTCACCAATTCAGAGACGTTAAAGTTCATCGTTTTCTGCACTTGACTAATAAAGTTGCTTCCAGTTAATTGTCTAATCTGTTCTTCTACCGTATCAACGTATTTTGGCAGATTATGAAACAGACTCATCGTTTGTGCTTGTAAAAAAGGAATAATAGATACAATGGTCACTGTAATGATCCCAATAATGACGATATATAAAAGCAAAATCGAAAAGATCCGTTTGACCTTAAATCTCTCTAATAAATTCACAATTGGATTTAATAAATAATACACAACCCCCGTTAAAATAATCGGTAAGGCAATGGTTTTGATGAGTACAATGAGCGGTGTGAAAATAAAAGATGCTTTCATGAAAACAAGGATATTCAACCCTATTAATAGCAGGATGAGTAAAAAGAGAACAAACTTGTTATCAAGAAAAAATTTTCTAAATCGACTGCTCCACATTTGCATAGAATTCATATCTTTCCTCCAAACACGGGCTATTTTATTAGTAAATTGTACACTACTTGATCATCATTTTGTGATCATTGTTTTAGCTTTTTTTCACGTTTCGCAATGGACATGGCCCATCCAATCAAAATCGGTTGTCCGATTAACCTCATCCATAACAAGGCTTGTTCTGTGCTCTCTTGCCCTGGAAATGGAATCCCTTCTCTCGCAGCAAATAGGTTCGCAGGGAAAATGAGCACCAGATAGACAGCGATCATTTTTGCTGCCACAATCCTTACGTTTGGAAGAAGTAGTAATACGGCCAGCAGCCATTCCAAGCATGCGGTGGCATAAATGATGCCATAGGGAAATGGCCATCCAGACATCATGCGGGCAAAGCCGCTTGGCTCTATCACATGAAAAACACCGGCTGCTATAAATAAAAGCGCGAATGCGTATGTACTTCCTATATGTAGGATGCGCTTCATGTTCGTTTCCTCCTCCCTCCTTCTCAAGTATTACCCGAATGAAGGAGGAAACTATCCACTTTTCGTACATTTATATTCTTTATGTAAGACGCATCAGCTAAGGTAAAGGTTTCATCCGCTTTTCAATAAAAAAGAAGATTCTTTCATACAAACGCTTTCAAAGCATGTATAATCAGAGAAAAGCAGAAGGAGGGAATGTGATGATTCGATTTGCTGTCATCGGAACGAATTGGATTACAGATCGATTCTTACAGGCTGGTGAAGGAGTGGCGGATTTTACATGTACGGCCGTCTATTCTCGGTCTGCTGAAAAAGGACAGGCATTTGCAGACAAGTATGGCATTGATACCGTCTTTACTAATTTACAACAAATGGCGGCAAGTGATGCGTTTGATGCTGTGTATATCGCAAGTCCAAACGCCCTTCACAAAGAGCAAGCGATGCTGATGATGGCGCATCAAAAACATGTATTATGTGAAAAACCATTGGCCTCTCACCGGAAAGAGGCTGAAGAAATGATTGCTGCTGCGAAAAAATATCAGGTGTGCTTAATGGAAGCGATGAAGACCACATTTCTGCCGAATTTTCTTCAAATCAAACAGCATCTTGATCAACTAGGCCCCATTCGGCAAGTGATCGCTCATTACTGTAAATATTCCTCAAGATACGATGCCTACCGAAACGGTGAGATTCCAAATGCTTTTAAGCCGGAATTATCCAATGGCTCCTTAATGGACATCGGCGTGTATCTTGTCTTTCCCATCATTTATTTATTCGGGCTGCCACATCAAATCACCGCGAGAGGCTATACACTTTCTTCTGGAGTAGATGGGAGCGGTTCATTACTTTTACAATATGAAGGACATCAAGCACTTCTTTTCCATTCAAAAATCTCAACATCTCATGTATCTGCTGAAATTCAAGGGGAGGATGCCACGATGGTGATTGATCAATTCCATCGCCCTTCTCGTATCATCATCCATGATCGGAATGGACAGCAAACCGATATTTCTATCAAAGATGATCAACCGGCTATGTATTATGAAATCGATCACTTCATTCAATGCATCAAGCAAAAAAAGGGACAGTCTCCAATCAATACATTTGCCTTATCCGTTCAAACCATGTCCGTCATGGACGAGGCGAGAAGACAAATGGGCATTATCTATCCAGCCGACAGACAAATGTAATGAGACATTGAATGAACAAAGGGCGTTTTACAGCCCTTTGTTTGTTCGTGTGAATCTAGTTTGCCGCTAATACATCGGCAAATGCTTTCACATATGGCGGAAGGTCCGGCGGGCGTCTGCTTGATACAATATGACCATCTGTCACAACGGCTTCATCAAACCATTCCGCTCCAGCATTCGTCATATCATCTTTAATACCAGGTGTACTCGTCACTTTTTTACCTTTCAGGATACCAGCTGAAATGAGCACCCATCCGGCATGACAGATTTGTCCGATCGGTTTGCCCTTTGCATCAAACGTACGAACGATGTCTAATACTTCTGGATATCGGCGCAGTTTATCCGGTGCCCATCCCCCAGGAACGAGAACCGCATCATAATCATCTGCTTGAATGGAATAGAAGTCTGCATCTGATACAGCTGGCACTCCGTACTTCCCGATATATTCATGATCTGCTTTTTCGCCTACGAGATGGACAGTTGCCCCCTCTTCTCTTAATCGCAAAACGGGATACCATAGCTCTAAATCTTCAAAATCATCACTGACTAACGCAATGACCTTCTTATTTGATAAACGCATAACATCTCTCCTTTTCTTCGGATTTCCTCTATTGTACGAGATCATCTCTTAAAAAGAAAAGCGGTTCCCCTTGAGGAGAACCACTTTCCATTATTCACTGATCTTGAATTTTTTAATTAAGTCACGCAATTCTTCCGCCATTTGGGAAAGCGTCGTCGAAGAAGAACTAATCTCTTCCATTGATGCCAGCTGTTCTTCTGCTGATGCCGCGATATCTTGAATACTTGCTGAACTCTCTCTCGATACATCTGCAATTTCATTCACTGCTTTAGAAATTTGCTCAGATCCTTTTGAAAGCTCACGAACTGTCGTATTCATTTCATTGATTTTTGTCGCAATTTCTGCCGTTTGCTGATTGATTTGTGAGAAGCTTTCTTTTGTTTGGTCTGTAATTGATAGGCCATTTTTTACTTCTTCATTCACAGATTTGAACATATTTTGAGACGTTTCTATTTCAGAGACAATTTCTTTGACGAGTTTTTCAATCTCTTTTGCAGAATCTGATGATTGAACCGCCAGCTTACGGACTTCTTCTGCTACAACCGAGAAGCCTCTGCCTGACTCACCCGCACGTGCTGCTTCAATGGCTGCATTCAGAGCCAGTAAATTCGTTTGATCTGCTATACCGTTAATGACACCTAAAATGTTGGTGATATCTTTTGATTTATGCTCTAATCCGTTGATCACACTTTCAGCTTCTTTCACTGAATGATCAATCGTTTTCATTTGGCCAACTGTCTGTTCAACAAGCTGTCCGCCTGTTTCTGCGACTGTTTTTGATTGAACCGATGATTCTGTAATGACATCAGATGTTTGTGCAACTTCATTTAGCCCTTCGTTCATTTGTTTCAAGTGGGCTGCACTTTGTTCCACCATTTCACTTTGATTTTCGTTTCCGTTCGAGAATGTTTCAATGGATGATGTAATGTGTTCGGTTGCTTTTGTCGTTTGACCTGCACTTGCCGTCAGTTCTTCCGACGATGACGCCACGTTCTCAACAGATGTCTGTACAGCTTGGATGACATCTCTGAGTGACTCACTCATTTCATTAAAACTTGTACCGAGCTGACCAATTTCATCCTTTGATTTAACATCAATTTTTTCTGTTAAATCTCCTTCGCTAATCTTCTTAGAAGAGGAGACAAGCATGGAAAGTGGTTTTGTAATAGAACGGATGATAAAGAAGATGAGAATCCCGCCAATGATGAGCGCACCTGCTAATATAATAGCCGCCATGTTGAAAACTGGCTGCGCCGCTTCTTCTACTTCATTGACAAACATTGTACCGGCAATTTTCCAACCAGTCGCTTTGTTTGTTGTGAACTCCATTTGCTTTTCTTTTCCTTCAAACATATAACTCATTGAACCTTTGTCTTGTGTATAAAGCTTGTCTACCCAATCACCTGTTAATTTTGTTCCTGCTTTTTTCGTTGGATGTGCCACGTATGTCCGATCTGGGCTTCCGATAAAAGCATGACCTTCTTTACCAATATTGATACTATTAGACTCTTTTACTAGATTCGCAATGTCCAGGTTCATCGCAATAACACCAGAACCGTCCTCTAGTTTTTTAGAAATCGTCACAACAAGTGTACCAGTTGATGCGGTTGGATATGGAGCGGAAACAGACAGCTCACCGTTTTTCGCCCAGCCATCTTTGTACCAATCCCGCTCAGTTGCGACATAATCAGCAGGCATTTTTTGATTAGGATATCTTGAGAACACTTTTCCATCACTTGAAGCAACAAAGATGCCTTCGGTGTCATCATTCATACTCATGAACTGCTCAAAGCGTCCTTGAATATCAGTCGTTCCTTTTTGCCCCAGCTTTTTCTTCGTAATCCATTTGCTAAAGAAATCGGCTGCGTCTGTTTTTACTTTCACAACCTTCGTAATGTTTTTGTCCAGCTGTTCTACATTTTCCTTTGCACTTTGCATGATTTGATCATTTAAAGAGGTGCTCGCCGTATGATATGAAGAGAATGCCAATACGATAATTGGGCATAAAAGAATAAATAAGAAAGAGAAAACGAGCTTTTTTGATATCGATGGTTTTTTGAAATACTGTATGAAATTCATAAAAAAGAAAACTCCTTTTAGTAAGATAGTATATATATCGGAAGTACTACTAGGTTCTTTACTTTTTTAATTTATTAAAGTCTAGATAAGTCCAAAATACCCAAATTATGTGCAAAGAACGGAAAAACACCTGACGCCAAAACGTCAGGTGTTCCACTATGACTCTTATATTTTAAATTGTTTGATGAGCTCTCTCAGTTCTTCTGCCATTTGAGATAAAGTGGCGGAAGATGAGCTGATCTCTTCCATTGATGCCAGTTGTTCTTCTGCTGAAGCCGCAATATCTTGGAAGCCTGCGGAACTTTCACGTGAAAGCTCTTTGATTTGATTGACTGCTTGTGAAATATCGTTTGAGCCATGAGAAAGTTCTTGGGCTGATCCGTTCATTTGTTTCATTTGTTCTGTCATTTCTGATGTCTTATGGGTGATTTTCTCAAAACTCACTTTCGTTTCATCTGTAATGTTTAATCCAGATTGGACCTCACCTGCTACTTGTCTAAACATCTTCTGCGACTTTTCAATTTCATCTACGATTTCGTTCGTTAGGCTTTCAATTTCTTTTGAAGAGCTGCCCGATTGCTCTGCAAGCTTGCGGACTTCTTCAGCGACCACAGAGAAGCCTCTTCCTGCCTCACCTGCACGTGCGGCTTCTATCGCTGCATTTAAAGCAAGGAGGTTCGTCTGATCTGCAATGCCGTTGATAACTCCAAGAATGCTTGTAATGTCCTTAGATTTCTGTTCTAGCCCTGCAATCACAAGCTCTGCTTCTTTCACTGCTTGTTCAATCGTTTGCATTTGACCTGCTGTTTTTTGAACGAGCTCTCCACCAGCCTGAGCGGTTTTGCTAGACTCGATAGATGATTCCATCATATGAGAAGTCGTGTTGACCATATGTGATAAGCTTCGATCCATGTCGTTTAACTGGACAGAGCTTTTTTCGATCATCTCATTTTGATGTTCATTGCTGTTTGAGAACTGTTCAATAGATGAGGTAATATGCTCAGTCGCTTGGGCTGTCTGTCCTGCACTAGCTGTTAATTCTTCAGATGAGGCAGCAACATTTTCAATTGAATTCTGTACAGCTTGAATGACTTGTTTCAGCTTTGCCGACATATCGTTAAAGCTCTGTGCAAGCTTGCCGATTTCATCATGTGTACGCACCTCAATATGCTGGGTGAGATCCCCCTGACTGATTTTCTCAGCCGATTCAGAGAGCTCTATGAGTGGTTTTCGGATCGATTTAATAATAAAATAAATCGCGATTCCACCGATGACAATCGCAGCAGCTAGGATGATCATGGTTAAGTCAAGCACTGGCTGTGCGGCTTCCTTCACTTCGTTGACATACATTGTTCCCGCAAGCTTCCAGCCTGTCGCTTCATTTGTGTCATAAAACATTTGCTTCGGCTGTCCGTTGAATTCATATTCGAAACTGCCTTTTTTATTGTGATACATCTTTTCGATGAAATCGCCTGTCAGTTTCGTCCCGGCCTTTTCCGTTTTATGAGCAATGTAACGTTGGTCTGAGGTAGCGACAAACGCATAACCTTCTTGACCAATTTTGATGCTGTTTGTATCTTTCACAATCGTGTTCAATCGTACATTTATGCCGATAACACCAGAACCATCTGCTAATTGTTCTGATATTGTGATGAGCAGGTCATCTGATGACTTGTCTGTAAAAGGATCTGAAATGATGAGTTTGTCATCTCCCATTGATTGTTGAAACCATGGTTCATTTTTTGCGCTTTTGGCACTACCTTTATGAATCTCGGAATATTCAGTTAGTTTACCATTCTGATCTGCAACAAATACTTCTACGACATCGTCGTCTGTTTCCGATAGTTGCTCTAATTTCACCTTAAGTAAATCCTTATTTTTAGAGGCCAGTTCCTTTTTTTTCACCGATTTAGATAAATATGAAACAATATCAATTTTAGGCTGTACATCTTTATTGATCAGTTCATTTAATTGATTCACACCATTTGCAGCGCTAGACATAATCTCATCATTGAGAGACTTAGATGCCACTTCATAGGAAAATGCGGCCAACACAAGAATGGGCACTAGGAGAATCGCTAAGAATGCAGTAATTAATTTCTTTGACATCGTAAAGTGCTTAAAAAAGTTGATTTTTTTCATGACTCTACTCCTTTTGGTTTATGATTTGGGATCATCCCCCTCTATTTTTAGGTAATATGAATTATTTTTCAAGGTGTAATGCTCGAAAACCCACCAAAATAAGCATATTTACCTATTCCTTTCGTTATATTTAGATCAAAAAAGAACCCCCCTAGCTGGAGGTTCTTTTCATTTGGTTTATTCGACTTTAAATTTGCTAATCAAATCACGTAATTCTTCTGCCATTGAAGAAAGGGTGGCAGAGGATGAGCTGATCTCTTCCATTGATGCTAGCTGTTCTTCAGCTGAAGCGGCAATGTCTTGAATATTGGCGGAGCTTTCACGTGATACGTCTGCAATCTCACGGACAGCCTCAGAAACATGTGCAGATCCTTTTGACAGCTGGACAACTGTTCGATTCATTGTTTGGAGCTGATCTGAGATTTCTTTGGTCATGTCGAAAATATTGTGGAAGCTGACTTTCGTTTGTTCAGTAAAGCTTAAGCCTGATTGAACTTCTTGATTTACTGCTGTGAATACTTCTTGTGATACATCAATATCTTGAACGATTTCTTTGATTAAGTTTTCAATTTCTTTCGCTGAGTTGGCAGATTGAACAGCAAGTTTTCTTACTTCTTCTGCTACAACGGAGAAGCCTCGACCAGATTCGCCAGCTCTTGCTGCCTCAATCGCTGCATTCAGCGCAAGTAAATTCGTTTGATCTGCGATGCCATTAATGACACCAAGAATCTGGGTAATATCTTTTGATTTGCTTTCCAGCGCACTGATGACATTCTCTGCTTTTTTCACTGATTGATCAATCACGTTCATTTGAGAGGCGGTTTTTTCTACTAGCTGTCCGCCTTCTCCTGCAATCTCTGTTGATTTGATGGATGAAGCGGTAATCGATTCAGCCGACTCGTTCATGTGCTGAAGGCCTCTGTTCATTTCTTCTAACTCTTCTGAGCTTGATTCCACTTTATCATTCTGGCTTTCGTTACCAGTAGAGAATTGTTCAATGGCTAATGTAATATGCTCTGTTGCTTTACTTGTTTGTCCTGCGCTTGCGGTCAGTTCTTCTGATGAAGAAGCGACATTTTCAACAGAGGTTTGGACGGCGCCAATGAGGGATCTTAATGAGTCAATCATCGTATTAAAGCCTTTACCAACTTGTCCTATTTCATCATCTGATTGAATCTGAAGTTTATCACGTAAATCACCATCGCTGACCTTTTTCGAGAAACGGGCAAGATTGGATAATCTACTTGAAATAGAGCGGACAATAAAGAAGATGAGGGTTCCTGCTACGATCAGTGTCACACTGAACACAATAATGGCTGTATTGAAAACGGGTTTAGCTGCATCCTCTACTTCTGATACGAGCATCGTGCCGCCGATTTTCCAGCCGGTTAGTTCATTGGTGACATACGCCACCTTTTTATCTGTTCCATTGAGTGTATAGCTGCCGTTTCCTTGTTTGTTTTTAAAAATAATGTTCGCCAAATTCTCATTGACTTTGGATCCTGGCTTTTGGGTTGGATCTGCTAGCACGGTTTTATCCTTCTCCATGATGAAAGCATATCCTTTTTGACCTATTTTAATTTCTTTTAGCTTTTGAATGAGGCTGTCAATTTCCATATCAAGACCAATTACCCCTGAGCCATCTTTCGTTTTTTGGGCAATGGTGATGACCATTTTACCTGTAGATGCTGCGACGTATGGCTTCGTGATGACTTGTTTACCATCAGCACTCATGGCCTCTTGATACCACGGACGCTCTCTGGGATCATAGCCTTCAGGCATTTTTTGAACTGGGTATTGCATGAACAAGCCCTTTTCTGAACCTGCATAAATGGCTGAGACATCTTTTTCATTAATTTTTCCGTATTGCTGCAATTCTTTAATGGTAGCTTTTCTATTTTTTTCTTGAAGATTAACCGCTTTGAGATCAACTGTAAACAGAGTCACAGCCTCTGCCTTGTTCCCAATATTCTCATCGATTAAGGTATCAAATGCATTGACCTGACTCATCGCACTGCCCATAATCTGTTTGTCTAACTCTGTTTTTGATGTAAAAAATGCACTGATTGTGAGTGCGACGGTTGGCAGTATGAGGACTACCAAAAAGGCAATAACTAATTTTTTAGAAATGGATGGTTTTTTGAACCATTGGATCATTTTTCCCATTTTCTCTTTCCCCCTTTACTTCTCTAAAGTTATTATCGGATGAAAGGTTTATTTTTAGAGGGCTGGAAATGACGTTTAAAAATAAAAAAAATACCCAGACAATTCTGGATATTTTTTCATCGTTTTTTAATCAATTTTAAATTGACTTGTCAGCTCTTTTAGTTCCTCAGCCATATTGGCAAGTGTGACAGAAGAGGACGAAATTTCTTCCATAGATGCCAATTGTTCTTCAGCAGATGCCGCAATATCTTGAATGTTCGCCGCACTTTCTCTTGAAACTTGACGCATCTCCTGCATAGCTTGTGACACAAGTTTTGATCCGCTTGATAGGTCAACCGCTGTATCATTTAATTGAGTGAGCTTTTTCGACATACCTTCTGCCGCCTCATAGATGTTTTGGAAGCTTTCTTTTGCTTCTTCTGTCATCCCAAGTCCTGCATTTACTTCTCGGTTAACAGCTTTGAACATCTCTTGAGATTTGGAAATTTCCAACACAATTTCTTGGATCAGCTTTTCAATTTCTTTCGCTGAATCTGCGGATTGAACCGCTAGTTTTCTGACTTCCTCCGCTACGACAGAGAAGCCGCGCCCTGATTCACCTGCTCTTGCTGCTTCTATGGCTGCATTGAGTGCAAGTAAATTCGTTTGATCTGCAATGCCATTAATGACATTTAAAATGCTCGTAATATCTTTAGATTTGTATTCTAATTCTTTCATGACTTGTTCGGCTTCTTGTACAGATGTATCGATATGTTTCATTTGATTCGCTGTGCTTTCAACGATACGTCCACCTTGTCCAGCCGCTTCTGTCGATTGAATGGAGACAGCAGTCACTTCTGATGAAGTTTGTGACATACCTTGTAATCCCTCATTCATTGCGACAAGCTGATTCGTGCTAGATTCGACTTTCTCATTTTGTGCTTCATTTCCATTTGAGAATTGTTCAATCGACATTGTGATATGCTCTGTCGCCTGACTTGTTTGGCTGGCACTAGCAGTCAGCTCTTCTGAAGCTGAAGCCACATTGTCGACAGATTGCTGGACCGCTCGAATAACTTCACGCAAAGATTCACTCATCTTACTAAAGCTTCTTGTGAGGTCTCCTATTTCATCCTTCGATTTGGTTTCGAGGGTTTCCGTTAAATCCCCTTCACTCACCTTTTCTGAGAAATCAACAAGCCTTCTAAGTCCAATTGTGATGGAGCGAACGATAAAGAAGATAGCGATACCGCCAAGGATAAAAGAAGAAATTAAAAGAATAATGGCAGAATTCCAAACTGGCTGTGCTGCTTCTTCTGTTTCTGATACAAACATCGTTCCAGCAATTTTCCAACCTGTTAAATCATTTGTCACAAAAACGAGGCGTTTTTGCTCTCCTTTATTCTCATAAGTTGATGTTCCTTCTTTGCCGCTGTAAAGGATTGATGAAATATTTTCTGTAACTGCAGAGCCTGATTTTTCTTCTGGGTGAGCTACAATCTGTTTGTTTTTATTTGCAATAATTGGATATCCTTCTCGTCCAATTTTAATATCTTTGATTTTATCGACGATATCCTGAACATCAATATCAATCCCAATGGCTCCCGACCCGTCCTTCAGACGCTGAGCGATTGTGACAACCATGCCGTTTGTTGTGGCAGAGATGTATGGATTGGTGACCACAGGTTCGCCTTTTTCGTCCTGCATCGCCGCTTTATACCAATCACGAGTTGTTGGATCATAGCCTTTTGGCATGTCCACTTTAGGGAACTGAATAAAGTCACGATTTTTACTTGCTGCATAAAATCCAACTACATCATCTTCATTGATTTTACTGTATATCTCAAAATGCTCATACAGTTCGTCCTGGTTTTTCTTTTTAAAGTCTGCAGCACTGGATGTTTCGGTAAACAGTTTGACTGCGTTCTCCTTATTCAAAAGCTTTTGCTCGATCATGTCATTCAGCTCATTGACTCTTGCGTTGGCTCCGTACATGATTTCATGATCTAATTCTTCTTTGGCAATCTGATATGAAATCGTACTGAGTGTAATGATAGGCAAGACGAGAACAAGTGTGAATGAAATAATCAGCCTTTTAGAAATCGATGGTTTTTTCAACCATTTTATGATACTTTTCATGTTTTTCCTCCTTTTAAACGTTATGTTTTATATCGGACAGCTTCATATTATTTTCATGTTTTTCAAATAAAAAGGATGTCTTTTTGTTTATTTTCACAAATTGATTCCTTGCCCAAGCATCCCGCATACGCTAATACAAAAGGGGGCGCTTTTCATATGATTATCCTTTCAGGACAGCCAGTGACAAATGAGCAGCTGGCATCGTTTCAGCTAGAAGGACAAAAGCGGATCATTTTGATGCAATTACAAGCCTCAAATGATACGTTCCGTTATAGGCAGGCATCTGATTTGTTATTTGAGGTGACTTTACGATCGAATATCATGAATGCGGCAAGAGATTTGAACAAGAGCGGTGCCTCATTTGCTATCTTTCAAAGATCCCGTGCGAATGACGCCTATTGGCGTGTATCAGAGGCCGGAGCGTTAGAACTGCGCTATCAAGTCGAGCCATCTACGGGGATTAAAGACATCTTTGAAAATGGCTCAAAATATGCCTTTGAATGTGCCACAGCGATTGTCATTGTGTTTTATATGGGAGTCCTGCAAACGGTAGGAGACGAGAAGTTCAATCGAAGACTTAGAAGTTTAACGCTGTATGACTGGCACTATGATACATTATCCATTTATACAGAGCGTGGAAATGATTTTATTTATGGGGATTGCCTATATTTCGAGAATCCAGAGTTTAGCTATCAACAGTCTCAATGGCGCGGAGAAAATGTGATTTACTTAGGGGAAGATCAATATTATGGGCATGGGCTTGGGATCTTAACAGCTGCAGAGATTATTGATAAATTAAATGCCAGAAGACGGCCAGGGGCGGTTCAGTCCGCTTATTTACTGCCGCAGACTACTAGGATGGATGTTATTTATCTCAGGCAAATGTTTGGCAGCTAAAAAAGGCCTCTTGTCTATAGGTTATGACAAGGGGCCTTTGTATGCCTTGCGTTTGCGGTAATCATGGAGCGTGCCAAGCATTTTGTTTGCTAGGATTTCCATTTCTTCTAGGTCGTTTCTTGTGACTGGAGGGTCGTGCTGATTCCATTTCACATAACGAACGAAATAGTAATGACGAATGGGGGTAAGGACGGCAGGGGAGTGCGGAAAATCATCAAATAGAAATTCAATTTGTCCTTTTTTCCGATATGAATGTTTTAAGATTTCCATCCTGTCACACCACCCATTATCAAATTATATCTGCGTGAGTTCATGCATGATTTCTTCAACGGTTAAAATGGAATGAATACGGCCAACCCCCTGACCTGCCCAAAGAGCCATTTGTTCTCGGTTTCCTGCAGCAGCTGCCGCTTTTCGCATCGGTGTTGTCCATACGTGCTGTATGGGATAGGGAAGAACCCGGTCTTCATTTCGTCTTTCTTCCTCCATCCACTGATTGACAATACCTCTTGCTTTTTTTCCAGAGAAAAGCCGTGTCATCGCTGTTTCACTGCCTTCTGCCTGTAACAGCGCCTTTTTGTACACATCTGCCGCAGCACTTTCTTGACTCGCTAAAAATCGTGTCCCTATTTGAACCGCATCTGCTCCAAGTGCTAGTGCTGCTTTCATAGTGGTCCGGTCTGTGATCCCTCCAGCGGCGATCAATGGGATATGACAGACAGACTTGACATCACTGATCAGGCAGAAAAGTCCCTGCAGAGCATCTCCCTTTGAAGGTAAGAAGGTGCCTCGGTGCCCTCCTGCTTCGCTTCCTTGAAGAACAATGGCATCCATTCCTTTTTCTTCTAAAAGCAGTGCTTCTTTTTTTGTTGTAGCTGTTCCAATGAGAAAGATCCCCTTTTGTTTCAGATGATGAATTGTTTGTTCATTTGGACAGGCAAATGTAAACGACACAGCTGGGACTTCTTCTTCTTGAAGAATGTTGATTTTTTGTTCATAGTCCTTCCATAATTCTTCTTCTCTAGGGATCATCTGTGCTTCTTGTATGACAGGCAGCCGGTCTGTCCAAAATGATACATCTTCTGTTTTCGTTTCTGAAATGGGTTCAGGGACAAACACATTCACTTGAAATGGACGAGATGTCAGCTGTTTGACCTGTCTGATTTGCTGCCTCATCTTTTCTGGCTGTACATAACCACTTGCTAAGCTACCGAGACCGCCATATTGTGAAACAGCGGCGACAAGCTGCGGCGTCACCGCTCCTCCTGCCATTGGTGCTTGAATGATGCCATGTTCAATTTGAAGTAACGCTGTGAATTCTCCCATCTTCTCCCCCGCCCTTACTCGTTAGATGACACCTGTACATAAAAGTGACGATGTCTCGGTCCGTCAAACTCACAAAAATAGATTCCCTGCCACGTTCCAAGCACAAGATCACCATGATGGACAAGAACGTGCTGAGATGCTCCCATATAACTAGCTTTCATATGCGCTGCTGTATTGCCTTCCATATGACGATCTTTTGAATGTTCCCACGGAAAGACTTCGTCAAGCCGGCGCAGCATATCTCGTTTGACGTCTGGGTCGGCATTTTCATTAATGGTGATTCCAGCCGTCGTATGTGGACAATAGACCATAACCGTTCCGTTTTGAATTCCAGTTTCCCGGACATATTGCTGAACTTCATGGGTAATGTCTATCATGTCATCGTGTTTGTCTGTTTGTACGTTGATTTTTTTCATTTCTCTGCTCCTTTTGATCATGTCTATAAAACCATACCCTTTTTATGTGAAACCAATCACTGCCGGTTGGCAGAAACAAATCTTCTTACCTAAAGTTTACCAAGCAAAAAAACCTCGTCAATAGCTCCGAGGTTTTTAGGAAAAGTGAACCTTTTTTACTTCTATGGTTCGAATATGATGATCTTCTGCATCGACAATTTTAAATTCACAGCCTTCTGCTTCAATGATATCTCCAATGTCAAAATCAATTTTATGCGTCATCATCCAGCCGGCAATTGTATCAACATCATCATTTTCAATCGCTAAATCCAATAAATCATTTACTTCATCGATCAAGGCTTTTCCATCCATGACATAGTGGAAGTCACCTTTTTTCACAATATGCGGGGTCTCATCTTGATCATATTCATCTCGAATCTCGCCCACAATTTCTTCTAATATGTCTTCAACTGTGACGAGACCTGCTGTTCCGCCGTATTCATCTACAAGCACCGACATATGAATCCGTTCCTTTTGCATCAAAATCAGCAGTTCTTGAACCGGTGTACTTTCAATGACACGAATGACAGGGCGCATTAAGTCTTCAATGGACACCTCTTGATTGAGAAAACTTGCTTTAAATACGTCTTTGCTATTGATCACACCAATGACATGATCTTTGTCTTCTTTAATGACAGGATAACGTGTATACCTTTCGTTCAGCATATAATGCGTCACGTCTTCCAGGCTCTGTTCAATTTCAATGGCAGAGATTTCTGTGCGCGGGATCATGATCTCTCTCGCCACTCGGTTATCAAATTCAAATATTTTATTGACATATTTGTATTCAGATTGGTTGATCTCGCCCTTTTCGTAGCTTTCAGAAAGGATGAGACGCAATTCTTCCT
Source organism: Bacillus sp. 22190 (assembly GCF_052045575.1). Lineage (NCBI taxonomy): Bacteria > Bacillati > Bacillota > Bacilli > Caryophanales > Bacillaceae > Bacillus > Bacillus sp. 22190. The sequence goes on from NZ_JBQEPF010000007.1 coordinate 34,446, forward strand.
CACTGATCGCCACTTCATGTTCTTTGACAGAATGAAAACCAAATAATTTCACAATGCCTCGTGCAGCCCCATTTAATGCTTTAATAAACGGGTACATGACTTTATAGAAAAAAATAAGAGGTTTTGCCGTCACAAGACTGACGGCTTCTGCCTTTTGAATGGCAATCGTTTTGGGAGCAAGTTCCCCAACGACAACATGCAAAAACGTAATGATCACAAAGGCAATGATAAACGATATGATGTCTGTCAAAGCGGAATGAAGCCCTGCCTTTTCAAAAAGCGGATGCAGGAAATGTTCCACTGTCGGCTCCCCTAACCACCCTAAGCCTAATGCCGTGATGGTAATACCAAGCTGACAGGCAGATAAATATTCATCAAGGTTAGTTGTCAGTTTCTGAACATGAATGGCTCTCTTATCACCGCTTTCAATCAGCTGATTGATTTTTGAGCCTCTAATTTTCACAATCGCAAATTCAGTGACAACAAAAAATGCTGTCGCAGCAATGAGTAATAGGACTAAAAATACGTTTAAAATATACAAAAAAACCCTTACCTAACACGGGTAAGGGCTCACCTCCTCTGGCGTCAATTAATCATTACGGCCATTTAGGAAGATCATTACAAAACGGAGCAGTTCAAACAGGGAGACAAGGGCCGCTGCTACGTACGTAAGAGCTGCGGCATTTAACACCTTGTTCACGCCTCTTTCTTCACTGCTTCTAATGATTCCTTCTGAAACAATGATATTCTTTGCACGAGAACTTGCGTTAAACTCAACAGGCAATGTCACTAGCTGAAAGAACACAGCAGCTGAGAACAAAACGATCCCAAGCCCGATTAAGTTAAGGCTGCCGAGCAATAATCCACCTAGGAAAAGAAGCGGGGCAACACCAGATGCAAAGTTCACGACAGGGAAGATCTTATGTCTCAAGACAAGCGCACCATAGGATTCCTGATGCTGCAAGGCATGTCCAACCTCGTGTGATGCGACTGAAATGGCCGAAATGGAATGGCCATAATACACTGGTTCAGATAAACGAACCACACGCTGCGTCGGGTCGTAATGATCAGTCAAAGTTCCTCTTACCGGTTCAACGGGTACGTCGTATAACCCGTTGCGATCTAAAATATATCGAGCGGTTTCAGCACCTGTTTTCATACTGGCAGCTTCAACCTTTGAATACTTTTCAAAATTATTCTTTACTTTAAATTGTGCCCAAAAAGACAATCCCAATGCGGCAAATGTTAAAAAATAAAAAAACAGCATGCTCATCAGCTTCCTTTTTATTTTATATATTTATTTACAATTTTAATGACTTTTATGTAACGTGTACAGCAAAAAGCACTAGGTCTTTTTAAGTGGAATCACTACACCAATGAAAAAGAAGAACATTCCGATGCATGCTGTATAAAATGTCACCGTTCCATATAGGTCTTGAAAAAAACGAAGCCACGAGAAATCATTCATGAAATGGTTCACCGCATTTAAATCAAACACGAGTAAAATCACCGCAGATGATAAAAAGTGGGCGCCGATAAAAAGAAGTACGGTCTTTTGAACAAACGACATTCGCATTCCCTCCTTCTTCTCTCTTATTTTAAGATATGGGTTCTATTTCAATACATGACGATGATGAAAAATTGTTTCCTAATCGGGCATACTGACATTAGCAGTCTCCCTGAAAGGACGAGTTCGATGAAATCAAACCGTATCTTCATTGCCTGGCTAAGATGGCCTCTTTATGTTCGCATTGCGATCATCATCTGTTTCTTGCTTCTCTTTTTTGGACAATTAATCGTCATACTTGAACCAAAGCAGTATCATACGATCTTTGATGGGATCTGGTGGGCGCTCATTACAGTTTCTACTGTGGGATACGGTGATTTTGTGCCGCAAACCATGCCTGGGCAAGTAGCAGGGATGGCGCTCATTTTGATCGGCGCAAGCTTTGTCACTGCATATTTCGCCACGCTTGCTGCCGCTGTATTTAGCAAACAGCACCAGTATGTAGAGGGGAAGGTGGCTTTCAAGGGGAAAGGGCATCTTATTATTGTCGGCTGGAATGAGAAAACGAACAAACTGCTTCAATCGTTTCAAACCATTGATCCCGCCATGCCGATTGTACTTATTGATGATTCCTTAAAGGAAGGACCTCTTTTAGAGAATGTCCATTTTATTAAAGGCCATGGTACAGAGGATGCCACACTTCGCAGAGCAAATATTATGAGTGCTGATACATTGATGATTACCGCCGACCAGCATGAAAATGAAGTGACAGCTGATATGCAGAGTGTGTTAACCTTGCTTGCAGCAAAAGGATTAAATCCTTCGTTATATTGTTTAATTGAAATTTTAACCGATCGCTATGTGAAAAATGCTGAGCGGGCTGGAGCCAATCAAGTCATCCATACTTCTGATGCCGTGAATCATTTAATGGTGGAGCATTTTCTTTTAAAAGAACAGCTCATGGCGTTAAAAATAAAAAGAAACATGACCCTCCATAAACAGATCACCATCATTCCAGTACCAGCTTCATTAGCTGGAGAGACATTCTTAACGGCACTTCACCACTTTCTAGAGCACCATGTCATCATTGTAGGCGTACAAAAAAAAGAAGGACCCATGATGAATCCTCCTTTTGCGTATGAGCTTCATCCAGAGGATGAGCTGATCAGCTTTTAAAGCAGTACATCTTCTAGTTCTTTGACGAGTGAAAAGCCAATTTCGGCATAAGCATTTGACACATCCCCGTCTTTCTCTTTCGGTTCTTGGAATTGGTTAAAAGATGCCCCGACATTTCCAACCATCGCATGGTCATCTAATTTATCTTGATAGACATGCTTTAAGAGAAATGGATGTCCCATTTTCACCACAACGCCTGGCTGATCCAGCTGTCCTTTCTCGGCTGTAAACGGAACTCTGAGAAAGGTATAGCCATCACGGTTGTCAATTTTATAATCAAAATATCCATGATCATAATCCCAATTCCCATTAATGACATATCCGAGCGGCTTCATGTTTTCTTCTAAATGGTACAGTGAAAAGCTTTCACCAGTCAGCCTAGATGGTACATGAATCATACAGAACCCTCCTTTTTGTATAGGGTTCGTTAAAGAGAGGAATTCATACATTTGCCTTTCGTGATTTGCACATTGTTTGTAAAAGCAGCATCAAATAAGCTTTGGCTGGATGATGCATTTGTCTGGTTCGCACTGCCCGCTCCTGATGTTTCTTTCGTAGCACTCATTGGACAAATCCGCCCAACATTCCCAAAATTAACGATGGCCTGCCCGGAAATGTCATGGATATAAATATGATTTGTTCTCATCGCTTCATCAACCTCCTCCATTGATTATTCTATGTACAGAGCTTGGGGAGGCTTGCACTGACACCATGAGAACATAAAAAAAGGCACATCTTATGCAAAGATGTGCCTTAGCGTGTAGACAAACCCTCGCATTCGTTGTCAGTCCTGCGCACTGGTGCTCACGAATGTCAAATTCGCTCCGCTCCAGTACTCGTCCTTCCTAGACTTCAAAGGTTTTCTATCACGCTAAAAAGAAGACAAAGGGCTAAAATACAGTTCATTTTAGCCCTTTGTCAACAATCTGAGGCACACCTTATGAAAAGATGTGCCTTTTATTCTTATGATTGTTTGAGACGGCTCTCAAGTTCTGCCTTTTTCTCTTCGAAGCCCGGTTTTCCTAATAAAGCAAACATGTTCACTTTATACGCTTCTACTCCAGGCTGATCGAATGGATTGACGCCTAGTAAATACCCAGACATCGCACATGCTTTTTCGAAGAAGTACACGAGATATCCGAATGTATAAGCATCCATTTCAGGAATCGTCACAATCAGGTTCGGTACTTTTCCATCCGTATGAGCAAGCATTGTGCCTTCAAATGCTTTTTTATTGACGAAATCAACCGTTTTTCCTGCAAGATAGTTTAACCCATCAAGGTCTTGTTCTTCTGCTTCGATGACAAGTTCATGTCGTGGCTTGTCTACATTCACGATGGTTTCAAACAAGTCTCTTCTTCCTTCTTGTACATATTGACCAAGTGAATGAAGATCCGTTGAGAAGTTGGCAGATGAAGGATAGATTCCTTTTTCATCTTTCCCTTCACTTTCGCCGAATAACTGCTTCCACCACTCCGCAAAGTACTGTAAGCCTGGCTCATAGTTAATCAGCATTTCAATTGTCCGTCCTTTATTGTAAAGAACATTACGGACAACCGCATATTGATAAGCCGCATTTTCTGAGAGCTCAGATGAAGCGAAGTCTTCACTTGCTTTGGCAGCACCTTCCATCATTTGATCAATGTCTGCACCGCTTACAGCGATTGGCAATAGACCAACTGCTGTTAAGACGGAATAGCGTCCGCCGACGTCATCAGGGATGATAAATGATTCATAGCCTTCTTCAGTTGCTAATGTTTTGAGTGCGCCGCGTGCCTTGTCAGTTGTCGCATAGATGCGTTTTTTCGCTTCTTCAGCACCATATTTTTCGATAAGGAGCTTTTTAAAGATACGGAACGCAATGGCTGGCTCTGTTGTTGTACCAGATTTTGAAATCACGTTAATGGAGAAATCGGCATCTTCTAGCAGATCCATTACATCTGTTAAATAAGAAGAACTGATGTTGTTTCCAATAAAGATGATTTGCGGTGTTTTGCGTTTGCCTTTTGGCAAAGTATTATAGAAAGAATGGTTTAAAAACTCAATGGCCGCACGTGCGCCAAGATAAGAACCACCAATTCCAACAACGAGTAATACATCAGAATCAGACTTAATCTTTTCTGCACTTTTTTTAATGCGGGCAAATTCTTCGCGATCATATTGCTTCGGTAAGTCAACCCAGCCTAAATAATCACTGCCAGTACCCGTTTGTTCATGAATATTATGATGGGCCACCTTCACAAAATCTTTTAAATATGTAAGCTCATGTTCTTGAAAGAAAGGTAACGCTTTCGAGTAGTCAAATTGAATATGTGTCATCGCTTGTAAGCCCTCCATTACGTTAGTTCTGTCCCTTTCACTTTAGCGGAACTAGCTATTGAAATCAAGTGATCGTCATTGATGCAGCAAAAAGCCGCTCCTCATGAAGAGAAGCGGCCATCCAAATTATAGAGAAGCTTTCAAAATCGCTAAAATGTCATCACGGCCAAGTTTCATAAAGTTACCAAAACCACCATATTCCATTTCTTTTGCTGCGATGTCAGCAATTTTGTCCAGTTGATCTTCACCAATATCATAATCCGCTAAACGACTCGGTGCACCGAGGCTTGTCCAGAAGGCTGACAGCTTGTCGATTCCTTCTAATGCGATGTCACGATCCGATTTTCCTTCTGTCTCAATGTCAAACATGTTCAACATGAGGTTTTTAAAACGTTCGACATTATGATCGAGTGTATGACGCATCCAGTTTGGGAAGAGGATCGCAAGTCCACCTGCATGCGGTATGTCATAGACTGCTGATACTGCATGCTCAATCGTATGAGATGCCCAGTCTCCAAAATAGCCCATTTGCAGCGTGCCATTTAAAGCAATCGTTCCTGCATAAAGGATGGTTTCACGGTGCTCATAGTTTTGTAAGTCTTCAAGTAGCTTTGGTGCTGTCTCGATGACTGTTTGAAGAACAGCAAAACACATCCGATCTTGTAGAGGCGTATTTTTGACATTATGGAAGTATTGTTCAAATACATGGCTCATCATATCAACCATGCCATACACCGTCTGATTCTCTGGCACAGAATATGTGTGCTCAGGATCTAAAATTGAAAAAGCAGGGTGCGTGACTGAACTGCCCCACACGTATTTTTCATTTGTTTCCCAGTTCGTGATCACAGAATCCGGGTTCATTTCTGAGCCTGTCGCTGCAAGTGTCAGCACTGTGCCAAACGGCAATGCTTTTTGAGCGGTTGTTTTCTTTGAAATAATATCCCAAACATTCCCGTCATATTCAGCTCCAGCTGCAATGGCTTTTGTACAGTCGATGACACTTCCCCCACCAACTGCTAATAAGAAATCAATGTTCTCATTTTGGCAAATGTCGATCCCTTTTTGCACTGTAGTGAGACGAGGGTTCGGTTCAACTCCTGACAGTTCAAATACGTCAGCCTCTGCTTCATTTAAAGCGCTGATGACCTTATCATAAAGACCATTTTTCTTAATACTGCCTCCACCATATACAAGAAGCACTCGCTTTCCATAACGAGCGAGTTCGCTTTTTAGTCCGTCTAGTTGTCCTTTTCCAAACATTAATTTCGTTGGATTATAGTAAATAAAGTTCTCCATCTGTTCTACATCTCCTTAAAACATATATATCCAAAAACATGAAAGACTACTGTAACATATGTACATGCAGAACTCAAAAAAGATAACTGCTTAAAAGCAGCTATCTTTTCCATGTTCGATTATAAAGAAGCGTTTAAAATAGCTAGAACATCTTCTTTGTTCAGCTTTTTAAATTGGCCAAATTCACCACGTGCCATTGCACGGTCTGCAATCAGATCAATTTTCTCATCGTTGATGTCATAGTCAGCTAAACGGTTTGGTGCGCCTAAACTTGTCCAGAAAGCAGAAAGTTTTTCGATTCCTTCTAAGCCAACTTCTTCGTCTGTTTTGCCCGCAGGGTCTACATCGAATACACGCACTGCTAATTGCTTGAAGCGACCTGGGTTTTCTTGAATGACATGTTTCATCCAGTTCGGGAACAAGATCGCAAGTCCGCCTGCATGAGGGATGTCATACACCGCGGATACCGCATGCTCAATATTGTGAGATGCCCAGTCTCCGCGTGCGCCCATTGAAAGCATTCCATTCAGTGCAATGGTGCCTGTGAATAAAATCGTTTCACGAAGCTCATAGTTTTCCAAATCATTGATCAGCTTTGGTGCTGTTTCAATGACCGTACGAAGAAGTCCTTCACACATACGATCTTGGTAAGGTGTATTCTCCGTGTGATGGAAATATTGTTCAAACACGTGAGACATCATGTCGACCATGCCATAAATCGTATGGTTTTTTGGCACAGTAAATGTATTGACTGGGTCAAGAATAGAGAATTTAGGGAAGACAGCTGGACTGCCCCATCCGTATTTCTCATTTGTTTCCCAGTTTGTGATGACGGAGCCAGAGTTCATTTCAGAACCTGTCGCGGCAAGTGTTAATACTGTACCAAATGGGATGGCTTCCATTGGGACATGCTTACGAGTGACGATATCCCAAGCATCTCCATCGTATTTCGCACCAGCTGCGATCGCTTTGGTTGCGTCAATGACGCTACCGCCGCCGACTGCCAAAATAAAATCAATTTGGTTCTCTTTGCAAAGCTCAACCCCTTTTCTAACCGTTGTTAAGCGCGGGTTTGGCTCAACACCAGCAAGCTCAGTGATTGTAGCTCCTGATTCTTTTAAGATGCTGACAACTTGGTCATAAAGGCCATTTCGTTTAATGCTGCCTCCACCATATACAAGCAATACGTTTTTTCCGTAGTGTTTTAGTTCATCTGAAAGGGCTGATACTTCTCCCTTTCCAAAGATTAATTTCGTTGGGTTCCAATAAGTAAATCGATCCATGTGATCTCCTCCTCGCGCTACATTATGCGCTTCTTTCATTCCAAAAGTAAAGTAATTTGCTTTCATCCATTTTCTTACGCATAGTTTGGCTAAAAATCTGCAAAATATAAATGTATTGATACTGTAGCGAAAGGAGGAATCACGATGAGTGCTATTCAGCGTATTGCCCTCGTGCTCACGATTATCGGTGCTATTAACTGGGGACTAATCGGCTTTTTTCAATTTGACTTAGTAGCAGCGATCTTTGGCGGTCAAGGTGCTGCATTATCACGTATTATTTATGGTCTTGTTGGAATTGCAGGTCTTGTCAATCTTGGTCTGTTGTTCAAACCTAGTGAAGAAGCTGTCCGCCGTGACGAGCCAAATCCAGAGATCCGCTAATGAAAAAGACATAAAAAAAGACTGCCTATGTGGCAGCCTAAGGCACCGTTTGAAGCGGTGCTTTTTTTATTTCTTGATAAGGTCTTTACGGTTAGATTGCTCAATCCACTCTTCAAGTTTATCTTTTAGTGTATTGAAACCTTGTGGTGCAGCAGCTTCTTCTTTCACTTGCTGTGGTCTTTGTTTCTTTGGTTTGCTTTCTTTTCTTTCAGGTGCTTCTTGCGTTGCACGGATAGAAAGGCTGATTTTACCAGCATTTTCATCAACAGAAAGAACTTTCACTTGTACTTCGTCACCAATTGAAAGGTGCTCGTTGATGTCTTTTACAAAACCATGAGTCACTTCAGAAATGTGCACAAGTCCTTGAGTTTCTTCATCTAATGCAACAAACGCACCATACGCTTGTAATCCTGTTACTTTACCAGTGTAAACACTGCCTACTTCAAACTTTGTCGCCATGATAACAACTCCTAAATAAATGTTTTAATATTCGTTTATACGCAATTAAAAACTATATCACAGAACGGTCTTTTACGCAAAATATTTTTTAATTGGGTTTAGATCCGTTTAAAAGGGGGAATACCTGAAAACAAGAATGCTTTCTAGTATTCCCCCCTAATTTGAGAGGCATGAGTCCAGATGGATTGATGCCTTTTTTTTATTTTAAGATAGCAGGTGCCTCTTCTTGCACTTGTCTATTCTGCAAAAAACGCTGGATTCTTGAAAGTGATTCCTGCAAGTGATCGAGTGATGACGCATATGAACAACGAATATGTCCTTCACCACTTGGGCCGAATACATTTCCAGGGACAACTGCTACTTTCTCGCTAAGCAGCAGCTCCTCGGCAAATTGTTCTGACGTCATGCCTGTGCTTTTAATGGACGGGAAAGCGTAAAACGCTCCGTTTGGCTGGTGGCAAGTGAGTCCAAGTTCATTGAGAGAGCCGACAAACAAATTACGGCGTCTTCTGTAGCTTTTCTTCATTTTCTCCACATCTTCAAGTCCATTTTTTAATGCTTCTTCTGCGGCATATTGTGCCATAGCTGGTGCACACATCATAGAATATTGATGTATTTTCAGCATGGCATCACGGAGGACTGGCGGTGCTGCCACATATCCTAGGCGCCACCCCGTCATAGCGAACCCTTTTGAAAAACCTGAAATCAAAATCGTTCTTTCCTTCATATCTTGAATCGCCGCTACGCTCGTAAAAGCTTCATCGTACGTCAGCTCTGCATAAATCTCATCTGTGATGATTAAAAGATCATGCTCCTTTGCAAACTGAGCAATATCTTCAAGCTCTTCTTTCGAGTAAACAGACCCTGTTGGGTTTGATGGAGAGCATAGCAAGATGGCTTTTGTTTTCGGCGTCAGCTTCGTACGAAGATCAGCAGAATCGGCTTTAAAATCTTTTTCAGCCGATGTACTTAAATAAACCGGTACACCGCCCGCAAGTGTCGTAAGAGCCCCATATGCGACGAAACAAGGCTCTGGGATGATCACTTCGTCCCCGCTGTTTAAAATGGCGCGAAAGGCCAAATCAAGCGCCTGGCTACCACCAACCGTAATAATGAGTTCTTCTTCAGGACTGTACTCAATGTGAAACCGCTTATATAGATAATGGCTCAATTCTTTTCGCAAAGAGAGCAGCCCAGCATTTGCTGTATAAGAGGTCAGTCCTTGTTCTAAAGACATAATACTGGCTTCTCTCACATTCCAAGCTGTCACGAAATCCGGTTCGCCGACCCCGAGGGAGATAACCCCTTCCATTGTGGCTGCCAAATCAAAGAATTTCCGAATACCTGACGGCTGAATACTTTGTACCGTTTCAGATAAATAAGACTTTTTCATTTAAGGAGACACCACGATTCTTTTGTCATCGTCCCCTGTTTCAAAGACTTTCCCATCATGCTTATATCTTTTCAAAATAAAGTGGGTAGTGGTTGAAACAACAGAATCAAGTGTCGATAATTTTTCAGATACGAAGCGGGCGATATCAGACATGGATCTTCCTCTGATCACAACAGATAAATCATACACGCCTGACATTAAATACACGGACTCTACTTCTTGGAACCTGTAAATGCGTTCAGCAATTTCATCAAAACCGACGCCTCTTTTTGGGGTCACTTTCACATCAATCATCGCTGTAACGCCTTCGTGTCCGTCTACTTTTCGCCAGTCAATCATGGTCGAATAATCAATAATGACTTTTTGATCTTCGAGCTTTTGGATAATGGCTTCTGCTTCTTCTGATGTCACACCTGCCATTTTTGCAATTGTATTTAAATCGGCGCGGCTGTTTTCATCTAAAATCTCTAATATTTCAGTTTCTTTTTCGGTTAGTTTCATTGATTTCACACCTCTGATTGTAAAAAGCTAGTTTTAAAAAATCTTCTGAACATTATAGCACGTTTTTCCCATTATGCTAAGCAGGGAAAAGATTCTAATCGTAGCTTAAAATCCACTTTTTAGGGTACAATACAGTCACCTAACAGAGAGTGAGTATCAAATATCGGAGTTGATGAGTGTGGACATTGTACAGCCATCCTATATGAAAAGTAAATTCGGTTTAGATATCTATTACGAACACTATCCAAATGAAGGTAAGAAGACATTGATTTTGATTCACGGCCTCTTCTCATCTACCTTCAGCTATCGAAAGCTCATCCCGCTTCTGAAACAAGACTTCAATTTAATTGCAATTGATCTGCCTCCATTCGGGCAGTCCGAAAAATCGAATACGTTCATTTACAGCTATCGCAACATGGCAAAAATCATTATTGAACTAGCTGGTTATTTGCAGATTCAGCATGCGATCCTCGTGGGGCATTCCATGGGGGGACAAATTGCTTTATATGCTGCCTCTGAGCGTCCCGATCTATTTGAAAAAGCTGTTCTTTTGTGCAGCTCAGGGTATATGAATAAGTCCAAAAAGTCGCTTGTTTACAGCACATATATTCCTTATTTTTATCTCTATTTAAAAAGAAAGTTGTTCAAGCAAGGTATTATGAAAAATTTAACCGCTGTTGTGCATGATCATTCGATTATTGATCAAGAGATGGTCGACGGATATTTAAAGCCTTTTTCAGATGACCAAATTTTCAGAGGTATTTTTCGTTTGATTCGGCACAGGGAAGGCGATTTAGCGTCAGATGTCTTAAAGAAAATGGAGACACCTGTCCTGCTGATTTGGGGGGAGGAAGACCGGATCGTTCCTATTCAAATTGGCGAAAGACTGCACAAGGATCTGCCGCATTCAACCTTTCACGCATTAAAAAAAACCGGGCACCTCATCCCTGAGGAAAATCCGGTCTTTGTGTCTGATCAAATTGGTCATTTCAGCCTGTCTTAAAACGAGCAGGAGCTACTTTCTCTTATGATAAAAAGCTGATTTGCGATATGCTGGCAGCTTTCCATCGGAAGAAGCTGATCAAATGAGTGATGGTAAATGGCTTGAATGTCTTTCGCGAAAGATAACGGGTCTTCTGCGTCGTATAAGGCACTGATGACGTCAGCAGGCTCCGTTTCGTAAAAGTCCTCTCCATACTGAAAAGGGTCCCATGCCTTAATGATTTGAATCATCTCTTCTACAGCTTGACTATCTTTCATGGGGATCACCGCTTATAATAAATTTTGTGATGTTTATTTTAGCACAACCAAGAATGGTTGAAAAACGGCTAGAGGTGGGTTTCATGAATTTCGACGAACAGATCATACGTAAAGGTTCAAAATCAGTCAAATGGGATCAAGCAGAGTCTTTATTCCTGACAACAGATGCGCTGCCAATGTGGGTAGCAGATATGGATTTTAAAGCGCCCCAAGTCGTGCTTGATGCTTTAAAAGAACGATTAGATCACGGCGTATTCGGCTATGCATTTCAGGATCAGGATACGCAGCAAGCAGTAGCTGACTGGGTCAAAAGAAGACACGGTTGGACGATACAAACAGATGCCGTCACCTTCACACCAGGTATCGTGACAGCACTTAGTTTTGCGGTACAAGCCTTTACAGCTCCGAATGATGAAGTGGTCATTCAGTCACCGGTGTATACGCCCTTCTATCAAATGATTGAAAGAAACGGACGTATCGTCTCAACCAACCCTTTAAAAATAGAAAACAACCGTTACATGATGGATTTTGATGATTTAGAGAAGAAATTAAGCAGGCCAGAAGCAAAGCTGATGTTTCTTTGTCATCCGCATAATCCTTCAGGGAGAGCTTGGTCAAAAGAGGAATTAAAGCGTGTAGGAGATTTATGTGTACAGTACGGTGTCACCGTCGTGTCAGATGAAATTCATTCCGATCTGATGCTTTACGGGCAGCCGCATGTGCCTTTTGCCAGCCTTTCTGATGAGATAGCTAACATCACGGTAACGTGTATTGCACCGAGTAAAACATTTAATTTAGCTGGTCTTCAGGCATCTGCCATTATCATTTCTGATGAAGAAAAAAGAACTCTTTTCACCAATGAAGTGCAAAGAAATGGATTGTCTAAACTGAATGCCTTTGCGATTCCTGCCATGGAGGCGGCCTATCGCCACGGAGATGAGTGGCTTGATTCACTTGTTCTTTATCTCGAAAATAATATGAAGATCGCAATGGATTATATTGATGATTATCTGCCGAGCATGCGTTATATGAAACCAGATGCTTCTTATCTATTGTGGCTGGATATTCGTGATTATGAGCTCACTCAAGCAGAATTGAAACGTAATCTGCTGAAAAAAGGCAAGGTCATACTAGAGCTCGGAAACGTATATGGGCACGAAGGAGACGGCTTTATTCGAATGAATCTAGGCTGTCCTGCCGGAACAGTGAAAGAAGGTCTGAAGCGCCTTCACCAAGCATTCACTCAATCATCCGAATAAAACCATTTCTATCAAAAGAACATCCTAACGGGTGTTCTTTTTAAAGAAAAAAACCCTCCTATTATCATATCTACTTTGTACATGAAATGATATAATGAGAGGAATTACAATTATTTACGAGGAGAGCATTTAAATGGAAATGTTCAAGGATTTTCTGCTCCATGTATCTTTTATTCTATTTCCAATCTTTTTATATCATGCACTATGGCTAAGCCGGACCCCTGCTCATTTCCCTAAAACGAATAAACTGCTCATCACCATATTTGCATCCATTTCATCAGCACTATGTATTATGTATCCAGTTGGTTCGATTTTAGATTTGCAGACTGGGCTTCAATCGATTCCCCTTGTACTGGCTATTTTATACGGGGGATATACCGCCGGAATCGTCGCTATCTTGGTTAGTTCAACCGTAAAATTCGTGATGTATGGCTCTTTTTTATGGGTTGGATTGATTGTTGTACCGATTTACTTTTTCATTCCTTTCTTGCTTTACCGGAAATGGCGCCAATATTCTAAGCAGAGAAAGCTGTTATACGGAGTCATGATTGCGTTATCAAAAGGGATGTTTATTTACATTGGACTGCTTGTGGTCAGCTTAATTGAGTACAGCCCTGCATTCATTATGCAGCAAAAGCTACTTGAATTATTTTTCTCAACTCTTTACTACATATTCTTTCTTGTGCTGAGTATTTATTCCATTGAGTTTGTGAAAGAGAATGCGCAAATGAGAACACAGCTTGTCCAATCAGAGAAACTGACGATTGTGAGTGAACTGGCAGCAAGTGTCGCCCATGAAGTCCGCAATCCACTGACGGTGGTGAGAGGATTTATCCAACTGCTCTTTTCAAGTGACAATACGAAAGAGCCGTCAACCAATAAAGATTATAAAAATCTCGTTTTATCTGAACTTGACCGTGCTCAGGATATTATTACGAGCTATCTTGATATTGCGAAACAAAATTATTATCAAATTGAGTCTCTCAATTTATCTAAATTACTTGAAGAGTGTGCGTCGCTGATGACATCCTATGCGAATTTTAAGTCGGTCACGATTCATCAATCGATTGAACCAGACTTATACATCCAAGGTGATGAAACGAAAATCAAACAAGTCATGATTAATTTAATCAAAAATGCAATCGAAGCAGCACCCGAACACGAAGGTAAAATCGAACTGTTTGCTTCTAAAGAAAATCATCGAATCTGCCTTTATTTCGTTGATAACGGTGTAGGCATGTCAGAAAGCCAAATGAAAAAGCTTGGTGAACCCTATTACACATTGAAAAATAAAGGAACAGGGCTTGGGTTGACAGTGACATTTTCCATCATTGAAAATCATCATGGAACGATTCGTTTCAAAAGCTCATTGCAGTCTGGTACAACAGTCACCGTGAAGTTTCCTGAAGATACAAGAAGAAAATGATCAATCCATTTTTTTTGTCCTTTTTTCATCGATCTGCTCCTGCTTCTTAGAAGCACGAACGATCAGACGAAAGCAAATAAATGCAGCAGCAAAGAAAAGCACCGTCGTGATTGCCGCAGGGATATACTCCCTTTTATCTTCAGGAAAATACAGTAGAAAGAATATGATGAACGACATGTTCCGCTCTTCCCCCTTTTGCTCGTTTACTTCACTATATTGGCTAAAAGAAAGGAAATACCTTCTTATGCGAAGGAAATGGAGGAATTTCATATGACAGACATTCAGATTGGACAAATCGTGAAAGGTTTTTACAAAACAGGTGTTTACATTGGGGAAGTGACAGCCATTAAACCATCTACTTATCTCGTTCAAGTAAAAGCGGTTTTAACACACCCCACTCAAGGTGACCTGCATCATCCAAAAGAAGCGGACGTACCTTTTTTTCAGGAAAGACGGGCTTTGGCCTTTAGGGAACAGACGAACATCCCTCATCATATGGTCAAGCCTTATGATGGCGACATACCTGATTATCAAGTATCACTGAAAGACGCCGTAGATAAATTAAAAAATGGGCTCAGTGCGGATGATTCCAAGTGGGCTGAAAAATCAAGAGCGTGCCTCTCTTCTCTTGAAAAAGATTATTTTCCAGAAGACGCCCGCTAATCTGCCGAATCAAAAAAGTGAGAGAAGTCAATGAGTTCACCAATTTTGGTTGTTTGCGGATTTTCCACATAGGATCGATCTTTTTCAAAAAGGGTGAACAGCTGATAAGTGGTCATGGCATCATCAAGTGCTTTATGATGCTTACCAGCTCCTTCACTGCCGTACTCCTTAGCTGCTTTCCGAAGTCCTGTGAGTGTTCTATCCCCAAAAAAGGTTTTATATTCAAAAGCCAGATCCCTTTGATTCCCCTTAAAAGGAAAACCAATATGATTGAGCATACAGTTTTGCTTCAGTACCTTCATGTCCATATTTCCCCATGTGATAATCTCACAGTCTTCTCCCCCATCGAGTGACACGAGCTTCTCGATAAACGCCTCAAAAGAAATCCCGCTTTCTACATCCTGCTGCGTAATGCCAAGGAACGATTTACAGCGCTTTGTCAGCTTCGGGAACTTTTTCGGTTTGACATAGCTTGAGAATGTGTCTATGATCGTTTCATTTGATGCTTTGACGACACCGGCTTCAATGATTTCCGGGAAAAAATTTTGCGGATGATATTTCCCATCAGGCATCGTAAATTCAAAATCGACCACAAGCAGCGTCTTCTGTTCCATCAGTCTCACCCCACTTTCTCGTCTGTTTTCCATCCTGCTACTATTATATTAAGACGGACTTTGAAATCACTTCATTTTCGTGAAAATAATGCAGATTCACTATGCCCAACCTATTCATCAGATGAAAGATCGTTTATTTTCCTTTATAATTATTAAGGAACACGAAATAAATAAAGAAGGTGGTCTTTATCACAAACAGGAAGAAAAACTTGTACATCATGTGGTTTGTGAACTTTTTTGTATCTGCCAGCATTACAATGATCGTCCCTTTTTTATCACTTTACATAGAGTCTCTTGATAGCAGTTATTCGAATGAATTTGTTCAAAGATGGAGCGGCTATGTCTTTGGGGTTACGTTTTTAACAGCCTTTCTCATTTCTCCAATTTGGGGACGGATTGGTGACCGGCATGGCTATAAAAAGATTTTGCTCATTAACGGTATTGGGATTGCAACAAGCATTTTATTAATGGGGCTTGTTCAAACCGTTTATCAACTATTTGCGTTAAGGCTTTTCATGGGGCTTGTGACAGGCTTTATTTCGACTTCGATGGCACTGATTTCTGCACAGACCGAAAAGGCAACAGCCGGTAAGACCCTCGGTACGATGCAGATGAGTAATGTCGCCGGAGGGTTATTCGGTCCATTAATGGGTGGATTTATGGCAGACAGTGTCGGATTCATTTATACATTTTTCTTAACAGCTGCTGTCATATATGTGTCAGCGATTGTCATTATCTTCGGTGTGAAAGAACAGCCGATCCGTTCAAAAGAAGCAAAACGGGTTTCTTACTCACGGAAGGACGTCCTTGTCCATATTTTCAAACAGCCTTTACTTGTCGTCACCATGCTTCTCACATTTATTACGCAAGTCGGGAACTTTAGTATTCAGCCGCTTTTAGCCTTGTACATTCATGATTTACACGGCCCCGTCAATCTTGCCTTTTATGCAGGGCTGGCGTTTTCTGCAACGGGGCTTGGCAATTTGCTGTTTACACGGAAATGGGGAGACCTTGGAGATCGTATTGGTCACGATAAGGTGCTGCTCGCCCTTCTCATCCTCTCCTCCATTTTATTTATCCCGCAAGCGATGGCAGATTCCTACGGGATGTTAGTGATCTTCCGTTTCTTATACGGGATGGCACTAGGCGGCATCATTCCTTGTACGACTGCCTATATTCGCATCAAAGCGCCTGCCTCTATGCAAGGGGAAGTGCTTGGTTACAATGTCAGCTTCCGCTTTCTTGGAAATGTCGTCGGACCCGTTATAGGCGGCATTGTGGCGAGTCATTACGGAATTCCAGCTGTCTTTTATGTCACCGCCGGCATTTTCCTTTTCGGGGCATTATTTTTATGGGCGGTCCGCTCACAATCAAAGTCAAAAGAGAGGAGTGTCTGATCCATCATCAGATACTCTTTTCTTCTGTCTAAATGCCTTGTTTACTAGACTTCACGTCTATTCTTTTCTAAAAATAACCTTCTCGTAATCGCAAAAGAATGGTACGATATGGCTAGAAATCCGAAGAAAGTGAGTGACCTCATGTTTCGTGCAATCATTGGATGGTTATTACTTGCTGCCCTCATCCCATTATTTGTTCTGACTTTTTATCTATCAAAGGAAGAAGCCGCAAGTGTAAAACCTGTTAACGAAGTGCTTGATCAAAAAATCAAGCTGGAAAAGGTAGACTTTTCCCAAAACAGTTATATGTATGATCGAGATGGTTCTCTTATCTCTGAGATCGTATCAAACGATGAGAACCGTGTTTTCGTGAAGTACGATAAAATTCCTGATTCCGTCAAGGAGCTGTTCCTCCGATCAGAGGACCGCAACTTTTATGACCATAAAGGCATTGACTTTATGGGCGTGATTCGTG
Source organism: Bacillus sp. 22190 (assembly GCF_052045575.1). NCBI lineage: Bacteria > Bacillati > Bacillota > Bacilli > Caryophanales > Bacillaceae > Bacillus > Bacillus sp. 22190. The sequence continues at coordinate 51,858 of NZ_JBQEPF010000007.1, forward strand.
CCCTTGCCGCAAATGTGAAAAACCATGGCATTAGCCAAGGCGCTAGCACCATCACACAACAGTTATCCCGTAATTTATATTTAAGTCATGAACGTTCATTCAGCCGAAAGTTTACAGAACTGCTCTATTCCTATGAGCTCGAGCGAAAATTCACAAAAGAGGAAATACTCGAAAGCTATTTAAATACGATTTATTTCAGTAACGGGGTTTACGGTGTCGGTTCTGCGGCTAATTACTATTTTGATAAGCCGCTTAGTTCTTTGACACTTGCACAGATGGCATTTATTTCTGCGATTCCTAACAACCCTACGCTGTATGACCCATTGAAACAATTCAAACATACAAAGAAACGCCAGAAACGGCTACTTGGTATTTTAGAAAAAGATGGTGTCATTACTAAGAAGCAATACAAAAAAGCGGTGAAAGAAAAAATCAGCTTGTCCTTAAGTGAAAAGAAAAATCTTTACCCTGATTATGTGACATACGCCAATGAAGAATTTACCGATCTGGTGTCTGATCAGGAAGGCTTTACAAACCGATTGAAAAAAGCCAAAACAGCTGGCGCAAAAAAGGCGATTCAAAAAGAATTATCAGAAAAGGTTAGTGCATTGCTTCAAGATGGTGTGAAGATTTATACAGCACTAGACCCTTCCTTACAACAAAGAGCGGTCTATCAGCTCAATGCACAATTGCCTTATCAAGGTGTGGAAGGCGGTTCAGCAGTCATTAACCACCAAACCCACCAAATCGTCGCACTTGCTGGCGGGAAGAATTATAAAAAGTTTGATTTCAACTACGCCTATCAAGCGCAAAGACAACCAGGTTCCGCAATTAAGCCGCTGTTAGATTATGGCCCTTATATTGATCAAACCGGTGCCACGGCATCAAGCAAAATCAGTGCCGGCAAGTTTTGCAGTAGCGGATATTGCCCGCAAAACTATAATCATAAAACGTATGGAACTGTAACACTTGAAACAGCCTTTAAGAATTCTTACAATACACCAGCGATTCGTATGCTTGATACAGTCGGTGTCAAAAAAGGCTTCAGCTATTTAGAAAAGTTTTCATTCGAACATATTGTCGCAGATGATTACCGCCTCCCTTCTGCACTTGGAGGATTTACAAAAGGCTTCTCGCCGCTAGAAATAACCGATGCCTATACCGTGTTTGGCAATCAAGGTGCCTATACGCGAAATCACTCCATTACAAAGGTCACAGACTTAAACGGCAAAACCCTTTACAAGTGGAAAGAGTCGCCGAAGCAAATCTACTCTCAGCGTACAAATGAAACAATGCGCAAGCTGCTTGCATCTGTTGTGAAAAGTGGAACAGGGAAAAAGGCGAATTTCAATTCTCCTTACATTGGGGGAAAAACAGGGACATCCAATGACTACAAAGACATTTGGTTTGTTGGCTTGACAGATCAATACACAATGGGTGTATGGGTAGGAAGAGATAGAGGAACCGTTGAATCTATTTATAGTTCAAGCCCGCACTTACGTATTTGGAAACAAACTATGCAATACGCTAGATAAACAGGAGGTTTGATTGCAATGCATTCAACACACCCCTCTCACTTCATTTTATTTGACGGTGTCTGCAACGTGTGCAGTGGTGCTGTTCAGTTTATCATCAAGCGCGACCCGAATGAGCGGATGATGTTTGCTTCTTTACAATCAGATACAGGGCAGCGTGTTTTAAAAGAAAACGGCTTGCCTTTAGACGAGTTCAATTCATTCATTTATATTGAAAATGGGACCCTTTATATGAAGTCAACAGGCATCTTAAAAGCCGCACGGCATTTAAAAGGGATATACAGATGGAGCTATTTACTCCTCGCGATCCCTCGTCCAATCCGTGACTGGTTTTATCAGCTCATTGCAAAGAATCGCTATAAATGGTTTGGTCAAAAAACATCCTGTATGATGCCTACACCAGAAATTCAGAAGCGGTTTCTTCCATAAAAAAAGCATCCTCCATCATCGGAGGATGCTTTCTTTCGTCTGATTAAGCTGGCAGACTCGCCATCACACTGTTATAAAGCTTAATAAATAAGTACAAAATGCCAATCAAAAACGTGGCCCAAAACAGCAGATTAAACATCATAAACCCAATTAAATTCAGCATGGAAAGTGATTGATAAATGCGTACCACAACCCAGATAAAATAGACGAGACTTGCTAAAACAAAAAGCCCAACAAGCAAAATAAGCTGCTGCGTCAATAGAAATGCAAGTAAGCTGGCAAACAAATAGACAACCGATGCAATCCGAATTTTCTTTAAGTTCTCCCCTTCAGGGTCCTTTGCAAAAAAGAGCAGCGCCAACTCTAACACCGTATCTGCAATGAGTTTTAAAGCAGATAAAATCATAAAATAAACAAGTGCAAATGCGGCAAATAAAGCAAGACGAATGCCCTGTTCAGAGAAAAATTCCAGCATTCCTTTTAAAATCCCTGCTTGGGTCAAGAAGTCAGTCGTGATACCTACTGTAAAAATAGAAAAGGCAGAGCTGAATAGCAAAATCGAAATCAGCGGAAAATATCCAGTCAAATATGTATTTTTCATAAATAGATCCTTTCTCATAAGCTCATTTTTATTATGGCTCACTTAAAACGGATTGACAAGATGCTTTCCAAGTAAACTGGAATCTAAATCAAATTTGTGATTTTGCACGTACATTCCTTCACAAACTTACATTTTCCCGTTAAAGTATTACTATTACGAAAAAATTGCACGTTAGGGGTATACTCGTGAAAAAAACTTTAAGACTGCAAACACGGCTGACGATCTTTGTCTGTATTGTTGTCCTGATCTCCCTCTGTATCACATTCTTTACGATCTGGTCAGAAACAGCCAAAAATATTCATCAGCAGGAACGTGATATCGCCCTCTCCACTGCCAAAATGGTCGCAGAGGCTCCGATCACAGCGAAATCATTGGAAAAAGATCAATCATATACAGCACTACGGAAATATACAACCAATGTGCAGCGTATCACCAAAACCGAATTCGTTGTCGTCATGGATATGAACGGTATCCGCAAAACACATCCGAATCCGCAAAAGATTGGGAAGCGATTTGCTGGCGGTGATGAAAAACCGGCATTACAGGGTAAAGAACATATTAGTACCGCATCTGGAACACTTGGCAAGTCCATGCGTGCCTTTGTTCCTGTATATAACCAAGATGGCAAACAGCTCGGGGCTGTGGCAGTTGGGATTACATTAAAGGAAATTGATTTAATTATTCATCAAAGCCTGCTCCCGCTCTACTTTGTCACATCGCTTAGCCTTTTATCTGGTATTATCGGTGCACTCATTGTGGCACGCAAAGTGAAGAAGATTATGTTTGGACTAGAGCCAGATGAAATTGCCACTTTATTAAAAGAACGAAGCGCTATGCTAGAGTCAACAAAAGAAGGCATTCTTGCCGTCGATCAGCACGGTAAAATCAAGCTGGCAAATGCAGAAGCTAAACGTCTTTTTCATAATATGGGCATTATGGTTGACCCTAGAGAACAAGATGTACAGGCCCTTCTTCCTTCAAGCGGCTTAAAGCAAGTAATCGAAACACGGAAACCGTTGCTTGATCGCGATGTCAGAATGAACGGATTGGAGCTGGTCTTTAATGAGGTACCGATTACGGTAAAAGGAGAAATTGTCGGAGCGATCGCAACCTTCCGTGACAAAACAGAAGTCAAACATCTGGCTGAGCAGCTGAGCGGGGTGAAGATGTATGCCAATGCGCTTCGTGCCCAGTCACACGAATTTATGAACAAGCTCCATGTCATTTTAGGATTGGTTCAACTGAAGAACTATGATGACCTTGGCACCTATATTAAAGATATTGCGATTTATCAGCAGACAGAAACAAATGAAATCATCAACCATGTGAAAAACTCAGTCTTAGCCGGGTTTTTACTAGGAAAACAAAGCTACATCAGAGAACAAGGCGCAGCTTTAGAAGTCAATTGCAGTACACAGGTACCAAACTCGGAGGACCCAGCAGTCACACATGACCTTATTACGGTCATCGGTAATCTGTTAAATAACGCACTCGATGCCGTTTCCCATACAGAGAACAAAAATATTTCCATCTCATTCAGATATGTCCAAGAGCAGCTTCATATTGAAATTACAGACACAGGTGTCGGTCTGACAAAAGAAGAACAGGACATTATGTTTGATCAAGGCTTTTCAACAAAAGGAGAAGACAGAGGTTTTGGCCTTTACTTTGTTGACCAAAGCATCAAAAAACTGAACGGACATATGATCGTCACAAGCGAAAAAGGAGAAGGAACGACCTTTAGTCTCCGTATTCCATATAAACAAAAGGAGGATTCACATGATTAATGTGTTGATCGTAGAAGATGACCCAATGGTCGGGGAGCTGAATAAACGCTACTTGACCCAAATAGAAGGATTTGAATTAAAAGGGATTGCCACCTCATTTCAAAAGGCACTAGACATCTTAAAATCAGAAATCATTCACCTTGTATTGCTTGATATTTATATGCCTGGACAAAATGGGCTCGCCCTATTATCAGAAATTCGTCAGCAAAAGCATTCCGTTGACGTCATCGTCATTTCAGCTGCAAATGAAGTGGATGTCGTACAGCAAACGATGCGAAACGGAGCTGTCGACTATTTAATCAAACCTTTTGAGTTCGAACGCTTCCAATCAGCACTGGCAGAATATAAAAGAAAACATGCCCTATACCAAACGATGAACAGCATCTCTCAAAATGATTTAGACGCGAAGCTTTTTCATAAAAAAGCAGAGGCGGAAAAAGTCCTGCTGCCAAAAGGCTTAACGAAGAGCACACTCAAACTCATCTGGACAAGCATTCAATCATTCGGTCAGCAGGCTTTCACGACCGAAGACCTAGCCAATCATACAGAAATCTCCCAAGTTTCGATTAGAAAATACTTGAAATTTCTTGAGGATATCGAAGTGGTTGATGTGGAGATGGCATACGGGACAATCGGCCGCCCTGTTTTCCAATATAAACTGAATACAAGCAACATGAATTTGATACAGCAATATCTTTAATTTGACACATCTGACCTTTCACAAAGGCCAGATGTTTTTTTATGGCATACGATGTCACAAACCCCTTGATATCAGCGGTTTCACTGTAGTAGAGCACATCATAAAAGCGGCATTATATCATATTTCAGCACATAAAAAGACATCGAATTTAGCCTTTTAACATTTTTTTAAAAATAAAACAAATTTCTATTTATTTATTCGATGGGAAATGATAAATTATGATTGATTAGTTCAACGAGATATAAGTCTGATGTCTTACATCTTCTCTCCTGTTTCCATCAATTTTAAAAGAATGCAGGATAAAATACCCTTTTCACAAGGATAGGAGAAGGCAAGAGTCGGTCTTTTTTCGCGAGACTTTTCTGAAACTTTTAAATTTTATAGGGGGTTATGTTTTGAAGAAGCGCAAAATTGGACTTGCATTGTCCTTAGTCGTAGCAGCAGGAACCATCCTTGGAGCATGCGGCAACTCTGGCTCAAACAGCGGTGAAAACAAAAAAGATAAAGATCAATTCACTGTTGCAATGGTAACTGATGTCGGTGGTGTCGATGACAAATCGTTTAACCAATCTGCTTGGGAAGGTTTACAAGCATTTGGGAAAGACAACAATTTAACAAAAGGTAAAAACGGCTTTGATTACTTACAATCTAAATCAGACGCTGACTATACAACAAACTTAAACACACTTGCTCGTGAGAAATTTGATTTGATTTACGGAATTGGTTTCTTAATGCAAGATTCTATTACTGAAATTGCGAATCAACGTAAGAAAAACCACTTTGCCATCGTTGATGCAGTTGTAAAAAAAGACAACGTAGCAAGCATTACATTTAACGAAAACGAAGGTTCATTCCTTGTAGGTGTTGCAGCGGCTCTTTCTACAAAATCAAACAAAATTGGTTTTGTTGGCGGCGTTGATTCTGAATTAATCAGAAAATTCGAAGTTGGTTTCCGTGCAGGCGTTGAAGCAGCTAATCCAAAAGCAAAAGTTGAAGTGAAATATGCTGGTGCATTCGATAAAGCAGACATCGGTAAAGCAACAGCTGAAAGTATGTACAAATCTGGTGTTGACGTCATTTACCACGCAGCAGGCGGAACTGGAACTGGTGTCTTCACAGAAGCGAAAAACCTGAAAAAAGCTGATCCTGACCGCAAAGTGTGGGTCATTGGTGTCGATAAAGACCAGTATGACGAAGGTAAAGTACCTGGAACAAAACAAAGTGTCACTCTTACTTCTATGATTAAGAAAGTAGACACAGCGGTACAAGACTTAACAACAAAAGCAAAAGAAGGTAAATTCCCTGGTGGCGAAGTCATCACGTACGGTCTGAAAGAAGGCGGCGTTGACATCTCTCCATCTCAAGAGAATCTTGATAAAGATGTATTGAAGAAAGTCGAAGAATGGAAACAAAAAATCATCAAGGGTGAAGTGAAAATCCCTGCAACACGTGATGAACTAAAAGATTTTAAAGCTTAATTTGTGCATCGGGATAAGAGCGCCTTATCCCCTTGCCTCTCCTTTACCTCCTCTTTATTCGTAAAAGGTGGTAAAAGAAAAGCTGCAGCCTTGTTTTGCAGCTTTTCTTTTGCTAGTTTTTATCTTCATCAGCACCCTAAAAAAGGAGCGGTTAAACCTGTGGATTATGTCATTGAAATGTTGAATATACGCAAAGAATTCCCTGGGATTGTAGCAAATGATAACATTACGCTACAGCTAAAAAAGGGCGAAATTCATGCGCTGCTTGGTGAAAACGGCGCTGGAAAATCAACGCTCATGAACGTGCTTTTCGGACTGTATCAGCCTGAAAAAGGTGAAATCAAGGTACACGGAAAACCGGTTACAATCTCAAGTCCAAATGATGCAAGTGATTTAGGCATTGGAATGGTCCATCAGCATTTTATGCTAGTTGATACATTTACTGTGGCTGAAAACATCATTTTAGGAAAAGAGCCAAAGAAATTTGGAAAGATTGACAAAGAACAAGCCATTCAGCAAGTGCAGGAACTTTCTGACCGTTATGGACTGAAAATAGACCCTGCCGCTAAAGTATCTGACATCTCAGTCGGTATGCAGCAGCGAGCAGAAATCTTAAAAACACTATACCGCGGCGCTGACATCTTGATCTTCGACGAACCAACAGCCGTCTTAACACCTCAAGAAATAAAAGAACTCATACAAATTATGAAAAACTTAATCAATGAAGGCAAATCCATTATTTTAATTACCCACAAGCTAAAAGAAATTATGGATGCCTGTCATCGCGTGACCATTATCCGAAAAGGGCAAGGTATTCGTACACTTGATGTGGAACACACAAACAAAGACGAGCTTGCCAGCTTAATGGTCGGCCGCGAAGTCTCATTTAAAACAGACAAAAAAGCAGCCTCCCCTGCTGAAGAAGTCTTGCAAATTCAAGATCTCACTGTCAAAGATGCGCGAGGAATTGAAGCTGTGAAACAACTCAATTTATCAGTGAAAGCTGGTGAGATTGTCGGAATTGCGGGTGTAGACGGAAATGGTCAATCTGAATTAATTGAAGCCATTACAGGTCTGAAAAAATCCGAATCTGGCACGATCATGCTAAACGGGAAAGCCATTCAAAATCTCCCGCCTCGTAAGGTCACAGAATCTGGTATCGGACACATTCCTCAAGACCGTCATAAGCACGGACTTGTCCTTGATTTTTCAATTGGAGAAAATATTTCCTTACAAACGTATTATCAGCGTCCATATTCGAAGTTTGGCTTGATGAATATGAAAAATATTTATCAAAAAGCAAAACAAATCATTGCTGAATACGACGTACGGACGCCTAGTGAATATACAGAAGCACGTGCGCTCTCAGGCGGTAACCAGCAAAAAGCCATTATTGGCCGTGAAGTGGACCGAAATCCTGATTTATTAATTGCCGCACAGCCGACACGTGGACTTGATGTCGGAGCCATTGAGTTTGTTCATAAACGTCTGATTGAACAAAGGGATTCAGGCAAAGCTGTTCTGCTCATCTCCTTTGAGCTTGATGAAATTATCAATGTCAGTGATAAGATTGCTGTTATTTTCGAAGGCAGCATTATTGCCATTGTTGATCCAAAAGAAACAACAGAGCAAGAACTTGGTCTGTTAATGGCTGGAAGTACGCAACAGGAAGTGGGGAAAGAAGCAAATGTCTAATCGCTTAACAAATCTGCTGATTCCGCTTATAGCCATTGTACTTGGTCTTTTCGTTGGGGCCATCATTATGCTGGCAAGCGGTTATAGTGTCATCGAAGGTTATAGCGCCCTTTGGAATGGCGTCTTCGGTGAAACCTATTATATGGGAGAAACCATCCGACAAGTCACGCCTTATATTTTATCAGGACTTGCTGTTGCCTTTGCATTTCGGACAGGCCTCTTTAATATCGGGGTAGAAGGTCAAATGCTGATTGGCTGGGTAGCTGCTGTATGGATCGGCACAACTGTCCATGCACCTATGTATATCCATCTGCCTCTTGCACTGATCACAGCAGCAGTTGCTGGTGCATTATGGGGCTTTATTCCCGGATTTTTAAAAGCTCGTTTTTACGTACATGAAGTCATTGTCACCATCATGATGAACTACATTGCCCTTCATGTCACAAATTATTTGATTTCAAATGTCTTAACAAACAATAAAGATAAAACAGAAAAAATTGATGCAACAGCTTCCCTTCGATCTGGTTTTTTTGAGCAGATCACTGATTTCTCAAGAATGCATAATGGGATTTTTGTTGCCATTATTGCGGCTGTTGTCATGTGGGTTATTATCCAGAAAACCTCTAAAGGGTTTGAATTACGCGCAGTTGGGATGAACCAGCAGGCCTCTCATTATGCTGGAATGAACGTTCGACGCAACATCATTTATGCGATGCTCATTTCTGGTGCCTTTGCAGGTCTTGCAGGTGCGATGGAAGGACTCGGAACATTTGAATATGCTTCGATTAAAGGATCATTCACTGGCGTTGGTTTTGACGGAATCGCTGTTGCCTTATTAGGCGGAAATACAGCTGTTGGTGTCGTCTTAGCGGCATTATTGCTTGGTGGATTGAAAGTCGGTGCTTTAAACATGCCGCTTGAATCTGGCGTACCGACTGAGGTCGTTGATATTGTGATTGCGATCATTATTCTTTTCGTTGCCTCAAGCTATATCATCCGTCTTGTCATTCAACAATTGAAGAAAAAGGGGGGAAAATAAGTGGGATTTCTGCAAATTCTTGAAATCATCGTCCCGGCTACACTCGTTTATGCTGCACCACTTATTTTAACCGCTCTTGGAGGCGTCTTTTCAGAAAGATCAGGTGTCGTCAATATCGGTCTTGAAGGTTTGATGGTCGTCGGAGCATTTTCTAGTATTATCTTTAACTTAATGTTTGCTGATACGTTTGGTGCCTTGACCCCGTGGCTCGGTCTACTTGTTGGTATGGCCATTGGCGGCGTGTTCTCACTCATTCACGCTGTGGCCACTATTACGTTCAGAGCAGATCAAACGGTCAGTGGTGTTGCGATTAACATGCTTGCCCTTGGTGCTACGCTGTTTGTTGTCAAACTGATTTATGGCAAAGCACAAACGGATAAAATCACAGAACCTTTCTATAAAGGAGATATTCCCCTTTTAAGTGACATTCCGATCATTGGTGATATTTTCTTTAAAGATGTGTATTATACGTCCATTCTCGCATTAGTTCTTGCGGTTGTCGCTTGGTTTGTTTTATTTAAAATGCCGTTTGGCTTGCGACTTCGTGCAGTCGGAGAGCATCCAATGGCAGCTGATACAATGGGAATCAAGGTATACCGGATGCGCTATATCGGCGTCTTCATTAGTGGTCTATTTGGCGGTCTTGGCGGTGCTGTGTATGCATCGACCATCGCTCTTGACTTCTCACACGCCACCATTACAGGACAAGGCTTCATTGCGTTAGCCGCCCTTGTTTTCGGGAAATGGCACCCATTTGGCGCTATGGGCGCTGCTTTATTCTTTGGATTTGCACAAAGCTTAAGCATCATTGGCTCTCTGCTTCCGCTGTTTCAAGATATCCCGAACGTGTACATGCTCATTGCACCATATGTGCTGACGATCCTAGCTCTTACTGGCTTCATTGGACGAGCAGACGCACCAAAAGCACTTGGTACCCCTTATTTAAAAGGAAAACGATAAATAAATACCATGTATGATCAATCCCCTGAAGGACAAACTATCTTCAGGGGATTTTTGTATGATAAAAACGACAAAACCCCCGTTTATTTTACTTTTATTACACTTAATTTAGTTTAATAAATAGATGAGTGTCACAGAATCTTCTACAATTGAGACAAATAGCATTTGGGGGTGTTTATGTGGCTAATACACAACAATTGAAATCGATTACAAACGATTCTGACAATAATAAAAGCGTTTTCCGAAAAATTCTTTCTTGGAAAATTGGTGTTATTGATCTACCTGTGTATATAGTACTTGCAGCGATTATTTTAACTGCCGCTTATTTTAATAAAATTCCAGCAAATATGCTTGGTGGTTTCGCTGTTATTATGATTTTGGGGATTTTCCTAGGAGATGTAGGACAACGTATTCCAATCTTAAAAGATATTGGTGGACCGGCGATTCTTTCTTTATTCGTACCATCGTTCCTGGTCTTTTTTCATGTTCTGAATCCAAACTCGTTGGAAGCGGTTACGTCTCTGATGAAAACGTCGAACTTCCTATACTTCTATATATCTGCTCTTGTAGTAGGTAGTATTCTTGGGATGCAACGAACTGTTTTAGTACAAGGCCTTATTCGTATGTTTGTTCCTCTTGTTGCAGGTACAATTACAGCTGTGGCTGCTGGAATTCTAGTGGGTCTTCTAGTTGGTTACACACCGCATCATTCGTTCTTCTTTATCATTGTACCGATTATTGCCGGTGGTGTCGGTGAAGGAATATTGCCATTATCAATTGCTTATTCACAAATTCTTGGTGTATCAGCAGAGTCATTAATTTCTCAATTGATTCCGGCTGCTGTTATTGGGAACGTCATTGCCATCATTTGTGCTGGCGCAATGAAAAAGCTTGGTGAAAAACGTCCTGAACTAAACGGGAATGGACGACTTGTTAAATCAAAAGAAGCAAATGAAATCTTTGAACAGCCTGAAATGGATACTAAAGTTGACTTCAGCTTAATGGGTGCAGGTGTACTTGTTGCATGTACAACTTTTATCTTTGGCGGCTTATTAGAAAGTTTTGTTCATATTCCAGGTCCAATCTTAATGATTGTTCTTGCTGCATTAATCAAATACTTAAACGTGATGCCTCAGCATTTGCAAAACGGCTCACAACAGTTCTACAAGTTTGTATCGAAAAGCTTTACATGGCCTCTAATGGTTGGTTTAGGAATTCTATACATTCCACTTGATGATGTGGCCACTGTTATTTCGATTCCTTTCGTATGTGTATGTATTGCTGTTGTTCTAGGCATGGTTGGTTCTGGTTACTTTGTTGGTAAATTCATGAACATGTATCCAGTTGAATCTGCCATTGTGACGGGCTGTCACAGTGGATTAGGCGGTACTGGTGACGTTGCGATTCTTTCAGCTTCTGGAAGAATGGGCCTTATGCCTTTCGCTCAAGTCTCTACACGTCTTGGCGGAGCAGCAACCGTTATTTGCGCAACAATCTTACTCAGAATGTTTACTTAAAAAAGAAACAAAAAGCATGTCCTTTTCATAAGGGACATGCTCAGATAATTGACAAAGGGCTAAAATGTACTTCATTTTAGCCCTTTGTCTTCTTTTCAGCGTGATAGAAAACCTTTGCAGTCTAGGAAGGACGAGCACCGGAGCAGAGCGAATTTGACATTCGTGAGCACCGGAGCGCAGGACTGACAAAGAATGCGAGGGTTTGTCTACACGCTGAGCATGTCCTTTTCGTAAGGGACATGCTTTTTTTATATTTCTTTTCTCCCATACATCCTCATTCATCAGCTAATACAATTCGTATATACTCCCGAGGCTGAAAAGGATACTGTTTCGCCTGCGGATAGGTCATATGGAGGAGTTGTTCAGAAAATAGCGGCCATTCACTCCCGGCCTGCCACCTTTTTTGATCATTTCGTTCAATCAAGAATGCTCCTCCTAAAATCGTGCAGAATATGCTTAAGCTGATGGCGATCTTTCGTTTCATTTGATCAGCTCCTTTAAGAAAAGCATGTACGAAATACAAAACAATATACAACGAGTTTCATTTTTGATAAAATATTTTTTGTGGTCAAAAGAACTCAAAACAATTTCGATTTGCCGTAAATCAGTTCAAACCAATGCACTATGTCTGTATTTACGCTATAATTTTAGTTACCAGTTCTTTAGAACGTGAATTTATATTGATCAAAGGAGGTTCATTTTCTTGCAGCTTATTCACTTCGCCATCCTATCACCTTTTTTACTTGCCTTTGTCGTCCCTTTTCTCTTTAAGTACGTAAGGCGTATACATACAGGATGGTTTGTTCTCATCTTGCCTATTCTTTTATTTACCTATTTCATCCAAATGCTCCAGATCACCTCGAATGGACGAACGTTGTTCTCACAAGCTGAATGGATTCCCTCTCTAGGGATGAATTTCACTGTGTATGTAGATGGTCTCAGCCTGTTATTTGCTTTACTCATCACAGGTATTGGTGCACTTGTGGTACTGTACAGTATTTTCTACTTATCAAAGGAAAAAGAACAGCTTGGCTCTTTCTATACGTATTTATTAATGTTTATGACCGCTATGCTTGGTGTTGTCCTCTCTGACAACATGGTCGTACTTTATTTGTTCTGGGAGCTAACGAGTATCTCTTCCTTCCTCTTAATTGGGTATTGGTATAAGCGTGAGCGTTCTCGTTACGGAGCAACCAAATCACTTCTTATTACTGTGTTTGGCGGATTAGCTATGCTTGGCGGCTTCATCCTCATTTACCTGATCACTGATTCATTCAGTATTCGCGAAGCAGTCAATCAGCTTCAGCTCATTATGGCATCACCTTATTTCATCCCTGCGATGGTTCTCATTTTACTAGGGGCCTTCACGAAATCAGCGCAGTTCCCATTTTATATTTGGCTGCCTGATGCCATGGAAGCACCAACCCCTGTAAGCAGTTATCTGCATTCTGCTACTATGGTCAAAGCCGGTATTTATCTGGTTGCCCGCTTTAGTCCGATTTTTGCTATATCAGAGGTGTGGTTTTGGACCATTTCGATTGTCGGACTTATCACACTATTCTGGGGATCTTTCCACGCCGTTCGGCAAAATGATTTGAAAGCCATTCTGGCCTTCTCGACAGTGAGTCAACTCGGTATGATTATGCTCATGCTAGGAGTAGGCGCAGCTGCCATTCATGAAAACAACCCTGCCTTTTTTGGCGCAGCCGTTCTTGCTGCTATTTTTCATCTCATTAACCACGCGACCTTTAAAGGTAGTCTCTTTATGGCAGCAGGGATTATCGATCACGAAACAGGTACACGTGATATTCGCAAATTAGGTGGATTAATGACCATCATGCCAATTACCTTTACAATTACGTTAATTGGTACATTCTCGATGGCTGGACTCCCACCATTTAATGGATTTTTAAGTAAAGAGCTATTTTTCACAAGTATGATCCGGATTTCTGACATCAGCTTTACGGATGTTTCAACATGGGGGGCTGTCTTCCCTGCTATCGCTTGGCTCGCTAGTGTGTTCACGTTCATCTACAGTATGATGATCGTCTTCAAAACATTTAGAGGCCGTCTGAAAGTCGATCAATTGGAGAAAAAACCGCATGAAGCACCGATTGGTATGCTGATCCCGCCAATTATTTTAGCTGCACTTGTGGTCACGTTCTTCTTTTTCCCTAATATTCTTGCCTATTCTGTCATTGAACCTGCCATTCAAGCGATCATTCCAGAAGCCATTCAAACAGGAAGCCGCTTTGCCGTAAAAATTGAAGCGTGGCATGGATTCCAGCCAGAGCTTTACATGACAATTGGTGTAGTTGCGCTCGGTACCATTGGCTATTTAACGCTGTCAAAATGGCGCCCAATGTACAACATATTTAAGGAAAAATGGTCATTTAACGCTTTGTATGATCGCTCGCTTATAGGTGTAGAAAAAGGGGCTTACCGCCTAACAAACAGCTATATGACAGGATTCCTTCGTGACTATCTTGTCTATGTATTTGGGTTTATGATTATCGTGCTTGGCAGCGTGATGTTCTACAAGCAAGCCTTCTCATTTCAAACTGAGCATGCTGCTTCAATCGGCACGTACGAAGTCATCCTTTCACTTGTGATGGTCGCAGCGACAGTCACGACTGTATTTGCTCGTTCACGCTTAACAGCTATTATTGCGCTAGGTGTTATGGGCTACACGCTGTCATTGTTCTTCGTGATTTTCAGAGCACCTGACCTTGCGCTGACACAGCTCATTATTGAAACCATTTCTGTCGCGCTGTTTTTACTTTGCTTCTATCATTTGCCAAAGCTGAGCCTGAAGCAAAAAACACGAAGATTTAAATTAACAAATTTGATCATCTCATTAGGTGTTGGAGTCGTTGTCACCTGTCTTGCTTTCGCTTCAACAAGCCAGCAATCTCTTGACACAATTTCAACGTACTTCATTGAAAACAGCTACAAACTGGCTGGCGGAGACAATATTGTCAATGTCATTCTTGTCGATTTCAGGGGCTTTGATACACTCTTTGAGATTACAGTGCTGGCCATTGCGGCACTCGGTATTTATGGATTATTGAAGGTAAAAGCACAAGGTAAACGGAAGAGAGGCGTACGGCGATGAGAAAGATTGATACGAATGATATGCTCTTACAAGTCACAACTAAAATTACAGCATTCATCATCTTGCTTTTCTCACTTCACCTATTTCTTGCAGGACATAACAATCCTGGCGGAGGATTCATTGGCGGTTTGATGAGCGCTGGTGCTGTCGTTCTTCTGCTTTTAGCCTACGACCTTAAAACAGTCAGACGCATTTTACCATTTGACTTTATTTATGTGGCTGGTGTCGGTTTGCTCGTTGCCATCCTAACAGGTATGGGATCTTTTCTGTTCGGAGCACCTTTCCTATCCCATGCATTCGATTATTTCCAACTGCCGTTTCTAGGGAAAACAGAACTGGCGACAGCGGTCCTGTTTGATATCGGTGTGTATTTAGTTGTTGTTGGTGTCACCATGACCATTATTCAAACGATTGGAGAGAAGGAATAATGGAATTTCTAATGTCTATTATCGTCGGAATCATTTTTATGGCAGCGACCTATTTAATGCTTTCAAAAAGCCTTCTACGGGTCATCGTCGGTACTGCCGTTTTAAGTCACGGCGTCCATTTGCTTCTATTAACAATGGGCGGCTTAAAAAAGGGAGCACCTCCTATTTTGAAAGAGGGGCTCACATCCTATGTAGATCCATTGCCACAAGCATTAATTTTAACAGCCATTGTCATTGCTTTTGGTGTAACATCCTTTTTGCTCGTGATGGCCTTCCGTGCCTTCCAAGAGCTGAGAACAGATGACATGGATCAAATGAGAGGAAATGATCAGCATGAATAATCTCGTGATCCTGCCTATATTAATTCCATTACTAGCTGCTACATTATTGATCTTTATGAATAAAAACACCATGCTGTCGAGAGGCTTTAGTGTGTTTGCATCTCTTTTAGCCATTATCTGTAATGTCTATTTGGTCCAAACGATTTTCACAAACGGCATACAAACCCTTTATTTGGGCGGCTGGAAAGCACCGTTTGGCATTGCCCTTGTGGCCGATCAGTTTGCTGCGCTTCTTGTGCTGACCGCTTCCATTGTTGGACTTGTCACAGTTCTTTTTTCCTTTCAAACGATTGGGAAAGAAAGAGAGCGGCTGTTCTATTATTCTGGTGTCCAATTCTTGTTAGCTGGCGTCAGTGGTGCCTTTTTAACGGGAGATATTTTCAACCTGTTTGTCTTCTTTGAATTGTTGCTGATGGCATCTTATATGCTCATTGTTCTGGGTGGTTCAAAGCCTCAGCTTCGTGAATCACTGAAATATATTGTGTTTAATATTATCTCATCGGCATTATTTATTGTTGGCGTAGCGTGTTTATATGCAGTCACAGGCACACTGAACATGGCTGATTTAAGTGTGAAAATAGCTGAATCTGGGCAAACAGGGTTAATCACCGTGATTGCCATTCTGTTCCTGATTGTATTTGGCTTAAAAGCTGGGGTCTTCCCGCTTTATTTCTGGTTGCCAGGGTCTTATCATGCTCCGCCAGCAGCGATTTCAGCTTTGTTTGGTGCACTGCTGACAAAGGTCGGCCTATATGCAATTGCCAGGGTCTTCACACTTATCTTTATACATGATACAGGTTTTACACATACACTTATGGCTTGGCTGGCCGCTCTAACGGTTATATTCGGTGTCATTGGCTCTATCGCCTATTCTGATGTGCAAAAAATTGTGATTTATAACATTGTCACAGCTGTTGGTGTCATTTTGTTCGGGATTGCGGCCAATACACCGGCATCACTTCAAGGCGCCATTTATTACCTCATTCACGATATGGTGATCAAAGGAGCTCTATTTATGCTCGCAGGGGCACTGTTTGTGTATGCTGGAACCAACCATCTGAAAAAAATGGGTGGGCTGATTCAATCCCAGCCTCTACTCGGCTGGATGTTCTTCATATCGGCTTTATCACTTGCGGGTATTCCTCCGCTAAGTGGATTTGTTGGCAAGCTGAAAATTGTTGAAGGTGGGTTTTCTGCTGGGTACATGACGTTCTCTATCCTTGTTTTACTGTCCAGTCTTCTTGTCCTTTATTCTGTTTTGAGGATTTTCATGCTCGCGTTTTGGGGAGAGGAACAGGATATGCGAAGAAGAAAGCCATCCATTAGAGGAATGGTGTATCCTGGGGTACTGCTTGTTGTCTTATCGCTTGCGATTGGATTAGGCACAGAATTCATTGCACCTTATATCAATCAAGCTGCGGAAATGCTTTCAACACCAGAAAAATATATTCAAGCTGTGCTGAAGGAGTAGATGAACATGGCCTTTCAAATATTATTAAACGCTCTCCTCGCCTTTACATGGATGTTTATGAATGATACATACAGAGCTGCAGACTTTGTATCAGGTTTTGCACTAGGGATGATCGCCATTTTTATGCTACGGCGATTCTTCCCGCAACGTTTTTACGGCTATGCCCTTTATGCGATTATCAAGCTCGTCATTATTTTTATCAGAGAGCTGCTTCTTGCCAATTTGAGTGTACTCAAGACGGTGTTATCTCCAAAGCTTAAGATCAAGCCTGGTATTTTCGCCTTTCGTACAGATTTAAAAACAGATTGGGAAATCACCATACTGGCCAATATGATTACATTAACACCTGGTACACTGGTCATCGATATTTCGGATGATCGTTCGATTTTATATATTCATGCGATGGATATTGAAGATGCTGAAAAAGCCATCCACGATATTCGGGTATCATTTGAAAAAGCGATTCAGGAGGTGAGCGGTAAGTAATGGAACTGATCTTGCAAATGTCACTTGGAATTCTTGCGCTGTCTACTTTGCTTTTTGTCATACGGGTTATCAAAGGACCTTCTATTCCTGATCGCGTTAGTGCGCTTGATGCGATAGGAATCAATTTAATTGGGATGACAGCCATCGTGTCTATCTTACTGAAAACCACGACGTTCTTTGAAATTATTTTACTGCTCGGTATTCTTGCCTTTATCGGCACTGTCGCTTTTTCCAAATTCCTTGAGAAAGGGGAAGTGATTGAAAATGATCGTCATCGCTAAAGCGATCGTAATTTTCTTTATTCTGCTTGGCGCCATCCTCTGTTTAATTTCAGCCATTGGTGTCCTTCGCCTGCCGGATGTTTACACACGTATGCATGCTGCATCAAAAGCATCGACACTTGGTGTTGTTCTCATTTTAGTTGGTGTGTTCTTTCATGAATGGTTTCTTGCAGGGATCATCTCTGCGAAAATCCTGCTTGGGATTGTCTTTATCTTTCTGACCGCACCAGTCGGCGCTCATTTGATCGGAAGAGCCGCTTACAACACTGGTGTGAAAATGGACAAACGAAGTGTCCAAGATGATTATGGCGGTTTCCGTAACTTTGTCATTAAACGAAAAGAAGACTCTTATTTATAAATGAAGAACCTGACATTCAGGTCTTGTTCACTTTACATGCATGTTCATAAAAGGTATTAAAAAAAGCTTCCGCTGCACCGGGAGCTTTTTTATATGCGATCAATGACAGCGAGTGTACATCTTGACGTACAGATATGACGGTCTCGATCATCTTTTATATCGATTTGGAATACCATTGTACGCCGTCCTACATGTACAGGAACAGCTGTAGCTGTCACCACTCCATCACGTACAGATTTTAAATGATTGGCATTGATTTCAATACCTGAACAAACCTGCTTCGTTAAATCCAAATGAGCAGCAGCACCCATGCTTGCCACTGTTTCTGCTAGAGCAGCTGATGCTCCTCCGTGCAGTAATCCAAATGGCTGTTTTGTTCGGTGATCGACTGGCATTGTCGCCACGCATCGTGACGTATTGCATTCCACAATCTCAATCCCCAGTGTCTCAAGCAGTGTATTTGAACCACTCACATCCATCAAGGCCCTCTCCCTTCACACGTTTACAGGACACTTTCCGATTTTGCAATTAACACCGCTTCCGTTCGAGATCCAACATTCAGCTTATTAAAGATGGAGGTCAAACTGTATTCAATCGAGCGTTTGCTCAAATGAAGCACATCGGCGATCTCTTGGTTTGTGTACCCTTTTTCCACTTCTCTTAAGATTAAACATTCACGCTCTGTTAACAGCTCATGATCCGTCTGCTGCGCCTGTTCTGGCTTCTCTTGCTGCTGTGAAATTAATTTCTTTAAATAGGATAGCTGAATGACAACTTCTCCTTGCAATGTGCGGTGTATGTATTCAATAATTTTGTCTTTTGTCTCTGTTTTACTTATTGCACCATGCAATCCAGCTCGAATGGCCTCTTCGAAATAATCATCTACTTCATATCCTGTATAAATGATAATTTTCACTTGTTGATTCGTTTCTAGAATTTGTTTGGCAATGTCCATTCCATTGATATCCCCGAGATTTAAATCCATCAAGATCACATCATAGATGGAAAAGTCATGCGTCTTTAAAAAGGCGCCTTCTGCATCAGGACTTAAACAATCGACTGATAGCTGCTGATCTGATTCTAATATGCTTTTTGTCCCTTCCATGACAGCCGGATGATCATCAATGACCAATATCTTCTTCATGTCTTCCTCCCTTTAAATCACTCACTTCCATTTTATATAAAAGACTTGGCAGATGCCAAGTCTTATTCCTTAAGAAATCGTTACAATTCCATTTCAATTTTCACCTTGAGCCCTTTTTCAGGTGCCGTGTGAATTTGAAGCTTTCCATTTAGAGCTTTGACTCGTTCCCTTATGCCAGAAAGACCCATGCTCATCGTGTGCTGATCAAGCTGGCTTGCATCAAATCCGACTCCATCGTCCTCATAATGGAGAACAACTTGATCTTTAATACAAATGAGCATCACTAAGACTTGGCTGGCCTTAGAATGCTTCAACGCATTGGATAACAGCTCCTGCACAATCCGGTAAATATTCAGCTGTGAGTCAATATCAATGTCCAGTTCTTTATCAAAGCGGGTTGTATTCAGCCTAATATGAAATGGCGCTTCCTCTTGAATTTGCGAAGTCAGCTTCGAAATTGCCTTCACTAACCCCAAATCATAGAGGAGCTGCGGCCGAAGTTCATGACATGTTTCTCTCGTGGTTTGAATCACCTTAGACATTTGTTCATTCCAAGAGATCAGCGAATTTTCAATAGATGTTGGGCATTGGTTGTTTTGGAAATTGGTTAAGAACATCTCGGACTGTCTCTTCAGTGAAATCAAATCCTGCAGCACAGAATCATGAAGATCCCTCGCTAAATCTGAGCGCTGCTTTTCTTCCATGGCGAACATGACTTTCTTCAGCCAGGCGGGATTGGCTTCCCGCTGTTTCAAATCCTCAAGATGCTCCATCAATTCTTCAATCTTGACGACATTTTCTAAACTGACACTTGTGTAAAATGCCAATGTTTTCAGCCATGAAATTTCATCGCGGGTCAGCTTAGGTGTCCGTAAATTAGATAAACAGCAAATCACAAACGAGTGACCGCCCCGCTCACCAATTTTCATCATAAACCCTTTATTAAGCTCGATAATTTTCCCTACTTCGCCTAAAATGTCTTGAAATTGATCGACATACTCTTTCCACAGGCTGCTGTCATCTGTCGATTCATCAATCTCTTCTATTTGTCCATCTGCCTTCACTTCAAGCACAAAGGCTTTATTCACCACAAGCACTTCCAAAATGGTGTACTTCAAATGAAACAGCACTTGATGAAGTGACGACGCCTCACGAATAAGCTGTGTAAATTTAAACACACTGTCCTGATAGTTATGCTTTTCCGAAAAACGCTTCAGGCGAAAACGGAAATCGATGATTTCTTTGAAGTAAAAGACTCCTAGCATTAAAGTGTAGGTGATTATTGCGAGCTTAAGTGTGTACTTCAGGTCTTCTGGTTTCTGTAAAATATAAAATATCACAACGACAAAAATAGTCGGAGTAATGGCGAGAAATCCATAGTACCTCAGTCTGCTGATCAAGAAGTTCATATTATAAATTTTGTTTGTCACGAATTGATAAACAAGTGAAAAAGGAATTAACAAAACAACAGATGTCAGAATAAAAGGATCTATCAAATACTTATCAAAAAACACATAGGGAATGACAAAAAAGAAAATAAATGGACAGAACGATAGAATATTCATAATGGCAAAAAACTTTAATACGGAACCATGTTCTGTTTCTTTATATCTCTTCATGCCTCTGACTATTAAAAAAAGTGCTGTTAATACCGTTCCGAAAAAAAACAACAAACTTATACTTGGAACAAACTTTCTCCATTCAGATGACACAGAAACCCCACTATGTACGAGAAGATTAAAAATTGGTATAAGGTATAAGCACTTAATTAATTTGAGATTCGTTATGTGAACATCAAATTCCTTGAAATATTGATAGATAAAGTGAATATATAAGATGGACACACTAGATAAACACAAAAAAAGAACATAATGGCTAAATTTATCTCCAATTCCTGAAGTACCTGCGCTCAAATACCCGACACAAATTGATAATAGGAACAAAATTAATAGAAAAGCAGATTTTCGTTGTGGTTCCTTATTGATTTTAATAATAAAAAAGATACAGAATAAGCATATTGAATAGAGAAGAAGAGGAATTAAATAGACAAACAAACTTTCTCTGCCAATCAACGTCTTATTTTTAAGCGAAATGATTTGGTTGCCTCTTTGAATATCAATCCTTTGTACATTTCTAAGCTTACCATTGATCATATGGTCTTGAATTAAATTAGACTGTCCGTTTATCTTTAATATTATATCTCCCTCTTTTAAGCCTGAAGAATAAGCTAAAGAAAGATATTCAACATTAACTACTTCCGTTTGACCGTGTCCATTCTTTTCTACGCGTGCTCCATTAAAAATATCAAAAACATATATATAAGAAATATAGATCACAAATAAAAAAGACAAAAACACAAAAATTGTGGACCATTTTGTATAGGTAAGCTTCATTTTTAAAACATCCTTAAGAAAAGATCGTAAAATGATAATGCAATATTGAACTTAAAATTAATATTCCCAGATGTATCTCGTACTCATGTATCCCTTTTTCACACTTTTTATAATAACTGCAGTGGTTTGGGCATCAGCATGAATTAAGCTTGCATTTCCAGATTTCAACTCATCAATCACACCTGGATTTTTCATTAAATATGCAATGATATTTTGAATGTTCAATCATTGCCCTCCTTCGTCATAAATACATATAGTTGTTCCTTCTTTGTTGTAGGTAAGTCAAGTTGTTCCATTCCCTGCCTCATTTTTAACAGCATAATCTCTCTCATAGATACCATGTACTGAGTCAAACCAGCTTCAAGTAATTTCTGCTTCAGCTGAAATGACTTTAGCTCCGACTCATCTAGACGGCCAGAAAAGAACGCAAGCAGCTCTTGACTGGCATCATTAAACTCTCTATGCAAATAACTAAACGCCAGTGTTTGTTTTTTTTGCAAATCTCCGTTTGTTTTTGAAAATAACGCAAAAAAATCGTTACTGATCTGTTCAGCAACACCATAATATATTGAATAAGATTCGACGATTTCGTTGATTTCCCTTGTCGCTAAATAAACCCCCAGCACACTAGAAAGAGCTGTTAATGATCCTGATTTCTTTCTTAAAACCTCTAAACACTCATCTTCTGTTCCATGCATATGACGTAAATCTTCATGCTGTCCTTCCATTGACATCTTGATAAGATGGAATAATTTCTCTATCAGTTGAGAATTATTTTCATATAAAGATGTAATGAACTGAATGCTTGATGTGTACAAATACGTAGAAGCATTCACGGCCACCCCTTGGTTGACGTTCATCCAAGGATACGAATCATTATCCTGATCTTCAATATCATCTAATATATCGGCAGATAAGATGAGAAGTTCAATCCCTGCTGCCAGTTTTGTAATCGCTTGCTTGTCTTGTCCGCCAAATGCCTCATAATGTTGGTAAGCCAATTGCCCAAAAGGAAATTCATTCTTTATATCTGTAAATTCGAGAAGCAGCTTTTGTAAATCATTTTGCCTGACTGCATGTTGAATAAAATCAGACATTTTCTGCTTGATTTTTGTATTCTCTAGATAGTTTAGCATACTCGATCTTGATCCTCACCCTCTCGCCTCTTATTTTACTAAAAAGAAATAAGCAAATGTCCACTGACATCACTATTTAACAATTATATAATAATATATCCTTTTTTTGTATGTATTTGGATAAAAAAAAGACTTGATGGTTATCAAGTCTTTAAGAAATTTTCACATATTCATATTTGTCGTATTGATCAATGCTTTTGTTAATGTTATGAAGAGAAGCCGTTGTTTCTCTAATTTCGTTTTCAAGTTTCCATAATAGTTGTTTAAGTTCTTCGATTTCATACTTTTCCATCGATTCCACTCTCCTTTTTTGGAAGATCAATGTATTTGTGTATGTTGATTGGGTCATAAGTATTTGATCTGTTACTAACAGTGTAAATGCTATTGAGTATTTTTTCACCGAAAAGTATGCACAAAATGTGTGCGTGATACCGCAAAATTCAATAGGTCTTTTTTCATCATTTTCAGACTTTTCAAATGATACTTTTATCTCAATTTCAAAGGAAATACGTCATTTTTGCGACATGAACAGGCATCATTCGTCACAATTCTTGTGTAACAGAACGTATGATCCCTTCTGTTTCCTCGGTTTTTCATGTTATAGGTCAGACGACAGGCTCTACTGTAGACACCGCAATTTTTTGGCGACATTCACCGAAATTGACCGCAAAAGTACCTATTTTTATGATGAATATGCAAAGATAGAAAGATCATTTTGATTCTTTATTCGGATTTTCTTCATACATTTAGAACAGATATCCGTCCAAATTCACTTCAATGAGAGAAGAGGTGACCATGTGTTTTACTATGTTCCTTATCCTCCTTTGCAGGTTCCCGCAATGGGGAACGCATACCTGCGAACACCTATGACTTTTCCTCCAGTAGATGCTCATGCGTTTCAAAAGGCTGCAAAGGAATCAACCCGTCTCGTTGCTGATGCATCCCTCATTACACAGCAGATTTCCGGTTCGCTTTCGTTTGGACAGCGAATCATGGAAGCTGCTGAACGAGCTGACACCGCAAGTGTAATTCGAATGCTGAAACAGATTGGGGTGAAAAGCAATATCGATATCCGCTTTAGTCCAGAAGGCATTCGCATCTACTTATCCCTCTCTTCAAGCAGGCTTTTTCTACTTTTACAGTGGGGATAACAAAGAAAGAAGCCGCTCTAGTGTGAGCGGCTTTTCTTAAGATTCAAACATTTTATGACACCATTCAATGGCTTCTATATAACAGCCGTAGGCTTCCTGCTTAGGGAGACTTCCACCTAACATTTCATCATCCCATTCATTTCGTTCAATACGTTTGGCAACGTCTAACACAAGGAAATAGTCATTTTCATAGCCAAGCAGTGCCTCACCTACTTCATCCGAAAGAGGCAGTTCTTTCACAAGTTCAGTAATGTCCGCCCTGACAAGCGTATCAATGAGTGAAAACATACCTGTTAGCATATAAGAAGCGGGATGCTCTCGTTCAGTCCGACTAGCAATGAGTTCACACGTTTTGGCACGAATGAACGACATTTTGATGATTTCCTTTTGGCTTGAGTTGGCTTGGACATTCAGTTCTTTAAATGAGAGGATAAAGATCCATCGCCGTATTTCATTAAACCCAAGCAGGATAATCGCCTGACGAATACTCTTGATTTGATAAAGACGTCTCATGCCGCCAGAATTCAGCATTTTTAATAATTGATATGAAAGGGAAAGATCACTTTCTATAAAGTGCGTCACGGTCTGAATATTCGGCTGCTCCTTGCTCAGCTCATTCAATAGCTGATGGTATGCGTGGAAGCTAGTCGATAAGGCTCGTCCCGAAATGACGTGCGGCTCACTAAAGAAATATCCTTGAAACAAATGGAAGCCAGCTTCTAACGCTTCTTCATATTCTTTTCGCGTTTCTACCTTTTCAGCAAGGAATCGAAGTCGATACTTTTTATATGTATGTAAAATGTCTCTTCGTTCTTCACATGTTGTTTTCAGAAAATCAATTTTTAAAATATCAATGCAATAGAGGAGTTCATCGAGTAACTTGTCATGAAAATGTGTTCCGCTCAGAAAGAAATCATCGAGCGCAATCGTGTATCCCCACTTTTTTAATTGCTTACATCTCATAATAAGTGCCGGGGTAATCGGTACATTTTCTAATATTTCGATCACAAGCTGATGTGGATCAAAATAAGTGAGCAGATCAGACGAAAGCAAGCTTTCGGTGAAATTGATGTAGCATCGTTTTCCTTCTGTCAGTGTTTCGATGCCAATGTTTAAAAAACTATTGATAATGAGGTCCGTTGTCGCTTGATCACCATCTTCAGCGCTATATGTATTGGTTTCACTATCTCGATAAAGCAGCTCGTATGATACGACTTGTTCTTTTCTGTTAAAAATAGGCTGCCTTGCAACAAACACCCTCAACTGCTCCATTCCTCCTTTATGCAATGACAAACAAGATGTGCTTTCAGTATACCAAATGATTGCCCATAAGGTTCATTTTGAATCGTCCAACATGAAAAAAAAGAGACCATCTGGCTTGATGATCTCCTTTCCCGGGGTAATCAGCTTTCATAAAGCTCTTTTTTGATTTTATTTTTCACATCATGGATAAACTGCATCTTATTATCCCAGCATTTTTGACTCAAATCGACTGGGTATTCTTCTGGTTTGCTGATTCGTTTGTATTCCTCCCAGAAGAGTCCGAGACTATCCTGCACATATGCTTGAATCGTTTGGATATCTGGATTATCATACACCAGCTTCCCTTGTTCAAAAATTGGGACATGAAGGTCCTTTGCCACAAAATTTGTCACAAATTTGCTGATAAATGTATGAACTGGATGGAACATTTTCAGCTTATCTTCACTTTGAACATCTTCTTCTTCAAGGGCAATGTAGTCTCCCTCAGAGTGATGATTCAATTGATTGATAATGCGATACACTCGTTTACGGCCTGGTGTTGTCACTTTCTCTGGGTTAGAAGAAATTTTGATCGTGTCATTCATCTGACCGTTTTCTTCAATCGATACAAGCTTATATACAGCACCAAGAGCTGGCTGATCGAATGCGGTAATCAGTTTCGTTCCAACACCCCATACATCAATTTTTGCACCTTGTGCTTTTAAGTTCATAATGGTGTGTTCATCAAGATCGCTTGATGCAATGACTTTGGCGTCATGGAATCCAGCTTCATCCAGCATCGTTCTCGCCTTTTTAGACAAGTAGGCAAGGTCTCCACTATCAAGTCTGACCCCAATAAAGTTGATTTTATCACCGAATTCTTTCGCTACCTTAATCGCATTTGGAATGCCTGATCTGACCGTATCATATGTATCCACTAAAAAGACACAGTCTGTATGTGTTTCGGCATATTTTCTAAATGCAGTATATTCGTCGCGATATGCTTGTACAAGGGCATGGGCATGTGTGCCTGATACGGGAATATTGAAGCGTTTCCCTGCACGGACATTACTTGTTGCCTGAAATCCGCCGATCAGTGCTGCTCTTGCTCCCCACATGGCTGCATCCATTTCATGCGCACGTCTTGTTCCGAATTCTAATGCTGTCTCATCTTCAATGATTCCTTTAATACGAGCCGCCTTTGTTGCAATTAGCGTCTGGAAGTTCACGATGTTGAGCAGTGCCGTTTCAATTAGCTGCGCTTCAACAAGTGTTGCCTCGATGCGCATAATAGGTTCATTCGCAAAGACAATTTCTCCTTCTCGCATTGAATGAAGCGTCCCTGTAAAAGACAATCCGCTTAAGTATTCAATGAAATCGCTTTTATAACCGAGTTCATCTTTTAAATATGCAAGGTCGCTCTCGGTGAAGGAGAAGTCCGATAAATATTCAATCGCTTTCTCTAAACCAGCAAATACAGCGAAGCCGTTGTCAAATGGAAGCTTTCTAAAGAAGAGTTCGAAGACTGCCTTCTTCTCATGAATGCCGTCTCTCCAATACGTTTCTGCCATGTTAATTTGATAAAGATCTGTATGTAGTGATAAACTGTCGTCAATAAACCGATGCTCCAACTTCCATTCTCCTTCCCTTACTTAACCACTTTCGCACCAAGCGTATGCTCAAAGTGAGAAAGTGCCCACTCGTGCCCCGCTTCATTAAAACTCGCTACGGCATTCGCATGAATCACAAGTTCAAAGCCTTTATTGTATGCATCAACAGCTGTATGAAGTACACAAATATCGGTACACACTCCGGCTAGGTGAAGTTCAGTGATGCCACGCTCGCGCAGTTTCATTTCTAATTGAGTGCCTGCAAAAGCAGAGTATCTTGTTTTTTCCATATAATAGACATGATTTAAATGTGTTGACGTGTGAAATAGTGAACTTAGTTTTCCGTAAAGTTCAATTCCTTCTGTCCCGCGAATATTATGGGGCGGAAATAACTTTGTCTCTGGATGATATGGATCTTGCTCTTCATGATGATCGACGGCAAAAACAACAAAGTGTCCTTCATCAATAAATGAGGAAGTGATCTCTGTGATCTTCGACTCAATCGCCTGTCCAGGCTTTCCGCACGTCAGTTTTCCATCGTCTGCAACAAAATCAACTGTATAATCAATACAAATCAATGCTTTGCCCATCCGCATCTCTCCCATATGCTCTTTTGAATCATTATAGCTTATTCATTTCACTAGGGAAACCTATTCAACAGATTCACGAGAAAAAGCTTTTTGAAAAAGCTCATCTTCTACATAGATGTGCTCTTGATTGATCGCATGCGGCACTTCTATCACAAGCCCAAAAGGTGAATGTGACTCGTGATGGTTGACCACTTTAAAAGAACAACCAGCGGCATTTGCCATTTTGACATATGGAGAATAAGAAGCATATGACAATTCACCATTTAAAAGAACAGTGGCCTCTCGGTTTGCCTTCAATACTTGCTCTACCTCTTGATACGATTTATGTCTCGATACTTGCCCTTTTGTCAGAGCGAGAAGAGCACGTTCTCTTAATGAGCCGAGAAACATTCTTCGTTCATCGGGTTTTGTTTCAGCATGTCCAAATATCCCTTGCTGCAAATAAAAGTCTACGGATTCTTCTTTCATTGCTGTGTTCACTCCTGGTTTCTGAATTTACATTTCTGTGACCCAGTGCACAATTTTTTGTGCAAGTTCACGGGCTTC
Organism: Bacillus sp. 22190; assembly: GCF_052045575.1. Taxonomy (NCBI): domain Bacteria; kingdom Bacillati; phylum Bacillota; class Bacilli; order Caryophanales; family Bacillaceae; genus Bacillus; species Bacillus sp. 22190. The sequence goes on from NZ_JBQEPF010000007.1 coordinate 79,891, forward strand.
GTCTATTTCTACTCTTTTGTTTAAAGATTGTTCTAGTGCTTGCTCAAGCTGCGTTTTTTCGTCTTCATACGCAATAGAAATACTCCATTCTATGTCAGGTACAGCGACAAGCGTTTTATATTCTTTTTTATTTTCATGTAAATATACATTGTAGGTTGTTGGTTGCCCGCTTGTCAGATGCGCTTTTCTTATTTTCATTTGATGTGTTTTACCCCCCTTTTTCTTCTTCCTTCTTCTATCCATTGTACCATAAAAAAAGACAGCTTCTGAAAAGGAGACCCTTTCAAAGCTGGCTATGCGTTAAAGCTCTTTTGCTGGCTGATCAGGTTTGAATCCCAAACAAATGTGACGTTCGGATTGTTGAAGAATTGAACAAAGTCTCCTGCATTATAGGTGCCTGAACCACCAGCGGAATGATCCACACTTTTTGGCGAAATAGCAAACACATCGCCGAAATGTGCAGAACCGTTTCCTATGACACGGTCAATATGAATGGGTCCAACAATTGCTGGCATCTTTCCACCACCTTTACTACCCTCATCATATGCCTAGCGGAACAATACGTGTCTATCCAACATAAAAAAGACAGCTGATATGTCATATGATCAGCTGTCTTTTATGCATTAAATGATTGAGGCTGGCCAAACAGTGTAAAGTCCCAAAGCATAGTGGCATTCGGATCGCTTGTCAGGGACATATAATCACCTGAATTAAAAGCTCCCGCTCCACCGGTCGAGTGATCTACAGCCAAAGGGGCAATGGCGAGAACGTCACCAAAAGTAGCCGAGCCGTTTCCGCCTAAAGACTCAATATGGATGGGTCCAACAATCGCAGGCATCTTCCTTCTCCTCCCTATTCGCTTATGTGAGTTATGTTATGCAAAAAGGGAAAAGTTGTGCATCTGCCCTAAACGTTTAGATGTTGTTCTTTTCGAGAGCGCTGACGCAGCTGAACCAATCTGACAATATTGAGTGTGATGGCTTTCAGCAGCGCATAGACAGGGACGGCAAAAATCATGCCAAGGATTCCGCCAAAACTTCCTGCCCCAATTAATAACAAGATAATTGTTAACGGATGTGTGTTGAGACGTTTTCCAATGATCAATGGAGAAATGACGTTTCCATCGATCTGCTGAACAACAAGAATGACAATAACAGTCACAACCGCTTTTCCAGGCGAATCAAGAAAAGCAATGAGTACAGCTGGTGCCGCACCAAGATATGGCCCAAGATATGGAATGACGTTTGTCACCGCAATAATGATGCCGAGAATGAGCGCATATTTCACACCAATTAATAAGTATCCGATAAAACAAGCAACTCCGACAAATAAACAAACAACGATTTGCCCTTGTATGTAAGCAGCAAGCGTATCGTTTAATTCTTTAAAAATCTTCAATCCTTCCTTACGGTAAGGCATTGGCAAAAATTGAACGAGCTTGTCCGGAAACTTATGCCCGTCTTTTAGCATGTAAAATAAAATGAATGGAACGGTAATGACAGCGAGAGCAATATTCGCAATCACGCCAAACACCGCCGACATACTGGAAGCAATATTTTCCGGTAAATCTTTTAATGTCGAAACGATCGACTGTTCAAACTTTGAAACAGACACATAATCTTGGTTCATCATCCACGTAAATGTTTTAGAATGCGAGAAGTCGTTGATAAATTTCTGCATGTCCGTGACATACCCCGGGAAGCTTTTGACAAGTCCACCCACCTGCGTGACAATGACAGGTCCAGCAGCATTGACAACAAACGTGATAAGCCCGATGAATAGGAGATAAATAATCAGAATGGCGAGCGTCCTAGGTATCTTCTTCGACAAAAATCGTACAATCGGATTAAAGATGAAAAAGAGAATACCTGCCAGTAAAATAGGAACAAACAACGTTGAAGCAAATAAAATGATCGGCTGAAATAAAAACGAAACTTTTGTTGATACGTACACAATCAGTAAAACCAGTAATATTTGGAATGTCCAAAAATGAACTTTAGATTTTAACAAAGATGCTCCTCCTGTTACGTATTGACCTTATTAAAAAACTACTATTCAACCCACCTTCTGTCAACTGCTTCTTGTTTTAGAACCATATTTTTTGAAAAAAAAAGAACAATTGGTATATCATGCACTTTTTCCAGATATACATTCTGTAAGCATTGAAAAAGCAGACACCTGTGCGTCTGCTTGCTACACTCTTTCACTGTGATCAGGCATCACCGACACGATTTGCTGGATCCGCACATAAAACACTGATTTTGCCCCCGCCTCAATCACAATATGATCCGGCATCACTTCCTTCAACTTTCCACGTACTGTATCTTTCACTGTTTGAACAATCAATCTCATACCGACTACTTTCTGCAATGTTTGATAAACATATGGATCAACTAATGAAACAAGCTGTGGACTTCCTTGTTGTGCCATGCTACCTGCCCCTTTACTTGTGTATTTACCCACAGCGTATGCAATGACCCATGTGAGTGTCACTCAGCAAACCCACAACATTATTACCGTATTTTTACATTTCGTATTTTTTTACAATTTTTAGAAGTATAATAGATTGGTGCTGCCAACATCTTAAATTATTTGAAGAGGTGAATGATCTTGAAAAAATTAATCTGTATCGTTGCTGTCATGCTCTTACTATCCTCTGCAAGTTATGCGCACGCAGGCACAATTGGAGATGCACCTGGTACACCAGGGAAGTGGTTTAAAGGAGAAGAACCGGTACAAAAAGACCTGTCAAAACCCCCACTTGTTTTTGTTCATGGCATAAACAGTTCTTCCTCCACATGGTCTGATCGAAACGATATGGCAAAACAAGCTGTTCTGAACGGATACGAAAGCGCGTTCATAGATTTGTATCCAGATCAGGACATGAAAAAGAATGGGAAACTATTAGCAGAAAAGTTAAAAGAAATCTATGAATTTTTCGGCAGAAAACTGATCGTAATCGGTCATAGTAAAGGCGGAGTGGATACGCAGGCTGCCCTCGTGTATTACAACGCTCATCCATATGTAGAGAAAGTCATCACACTTGGCTCTCCACACTATGGGACGCCGCTTGCGGATTTAGCCTATAGCAAAGGCGGAAGCTGGCTTGCGCAAATCCTTGGACAAAAGAGCGACGCGCTCTATTCTCTGCAAACCGGGATGATGGCAGCTTTTCGAAGTGAAACCGACCAGCTGGAGACGTTCCCTCATAAGTATGTAACCTATTCTGGTTCAGATTGGGGAACCTTTGGCGGAGTGCTTTATTTAGGCGGCATGTATTTAAAAAGCTTTGGTGCAAACGATGGCGCTGTGACGGTCAGCAGCACAAAGCTAGCATATGCAAACAATATTTTAACAGGAAAGTGGGATCACTTTTCGATCAAAAACGGCACAAGCATGTTCCCCGTATTTCAGGCACAGCTGCGTGCAAGTACCGCAAGCGCTGAAAGCGAAGACGAACAAGAGCAAGAACCAGTCGCTTCGGAGCTAAATACAAACGTTTATGTGAAAGGTGGAGAAAGTGAAAAGGATAAAACAGAAGCGTTCTATGTAGAGGAAGGAACGAATGGCCTATCGATTCAGTGGTTAAATGAAAGACAGGAAGCCAATCCGGAAATCGTTGCGCCAAATGGAGATGTTTTAACCAATTTGACGACATCCGAAGCATCATTCCCATATGAAGGCGCCTATTCACACCATGTGCAAATCAATAAACCCGTTCCAGGAAAATGGACGATTCGATCAAATTCAGGAAAAAAGGATCCTTATTTGCTACTTGTATCCTTTGATTCACCATTGAATGAAGAAATCAAAATCGCTGCAGCGAAATCAGGAGATGCATCGACACATTCGAGCAAGCTGATTAAACGATTAAGCAAAACTGTAGAGACCACTTATTTTAAAGATGCCGAGAAGGATCATCCACTGAAAACGAGCTCTTCATCAGCCGTTCAATTGAAAAAAGAAGGTGCTTATTCCGTCACGGTTCATTACACAGGTCTCACTGCGTCAGGGACGTCGGCATTTAACCGTACTGTGATCCGCACATTGTATGTGGATCAGCACGGAACGATTCATGGAGATATTCCATATTAAACAGAGCGTTTCATGGGCTGAAGCGCCTGCTGCACCTTCTCATCCAAATCAGCAATTTTTTGGAGCGCAAGTGATTCATCTATTTGTCTGTAATGATGGTGTCCACCAGGCTCTTCGTCCATTTCATCTGCTTTCTTCACAATTTGCTGGAGTGTGTCCTTATGCAGGTCGCCCTCTGGCAAATATGAATCTGTGTGAAGCAGAATCGCAAGGGCAATCTCTTTGGCTGCTTTTGGTTCCTCGCCGAGCCGTATGAGCAGTTTATGTGCCCGCTCTGCCCCTTTAATGGCATGAATATCATTTCGTCTATATGTCTCGTAATCCCATTCTCCGCCTGCTGTATACCATTCATAGTGGCCGATGTCATGCAAGAGTGCTGCTTTCACAGCAAGATCCGGGTTAATCCCCGCCTGCATCGCCAGTTTGAATGCGTGATAAGCACAAGCAATGGCGTGGGCTTTTCCTGAACGATTTAAATATTTTTGAGCGACTGGATGGGTGTAAACATCCATTAATGTAACCTTTCTCATGGAAACCCCTCCTTATCTATATTTTTAGCATCCTAACATATTCTGAAAAGAAACTCAAATGTTCTGTCATATTTCCGATGAGTCTCAAGTTTAGCTTATGCTCGATAAGCTGTCTTTGCTTGTACAATACGAAAAAAGCAGCCGTTATGACTGCTTTTTTCCATACTCACGGGCATCGTATACACAACCGCCAGCTGGGTCATCTGCTAGAAGGTCGAGTAAAATACCGGCCACTTCATCTGGGCTCTTTAGCGTACCTGTTTCATGTAATTGCTGAAACCGTTCAATTTGTTCAAAGTCCTGTTTGGAGGATTTCCGAATCTCTCCCTGCATATCCGTATCAATCGTACCGGGTGAAAAGGAAAACGTGGTGACAGGATATGCTTCGTCCTGCTGTTCCTCATGTAAAGTCCTCATAAACATATCAAGCCCTGCTTTTGAGCTGCAATAGGCACTCCATCCTTTGTACGGATTTTTAGCTGCTCCAGAAGAAAGATGCACGATGGTTTTCTTCCCCTCAAAGGATTGTGTCTCCCTCACAAACACATGACTGAGCAAAACAGGGATGATAAGGTTCAGCGTATAATGCTGATGAAGCGTATCCTCTCCGCCTTGCCCTGTACGTTTGATAGGAGTGACCATTCCTGCATTATTGACAAGCAAGACGTCATCAGCGTCTGCGAGAGTTTGCGAGGACAAGATGCTCTGAAGCCATTTTGCAGCCGATTCCTCATCAGTGAGATCGACCTGTGAATGCGTGAGGTGTGGATGGGATATTGGCGACTCACTTCTTGCAGCGGTGTACACGTTATCCCCGCGTGAAAGTAGCTGTTTGACAAGTGCTAAACCAAATCCTTTTGATCCGCCTGTGACGATTGAAATTCGAATGACAATCTCCTCCCTTAATAATACTATTTTAAATAGTGAATCGGTATCACATCAAGCAATCTGCATAAAGAAAAGCCTGCCCTTTTCAAAAGGCAGGCTATTTCTTTTCCGTCTTCACATTCACCTTTGGAATCAGAATGATCATGACAATGATGCCAAAGGCGATCAAGATGCCAAAAATGATTGGCAGAAGCGCCGATCTCTGCTTTTCATGATCATCGCCAGAAGGAGTTGATACAGCCGAATCGCTGAAAGAGATATTCATCTCTTTCATCATACGAGCTGGCGTTTTAGGCGGATTGTCTTTCAGATCACTAAAAATTTGCGGCGAAAGTTGACCACCAGAGGTCTTAGGCGGGTCAGCAAAGTGAATGTCCGTTTTGACTTTAGATGTTGTTTTGCTTTGTTCGTATTTCGTTTGATCCCTCAATATACTCGAATTAATATTGAGGTTCTTTTCTTGATATTCATTCGGCTTGACATTCGTATCCGTATCTTCACCTGTAGCAGCAAAAGCAGCAGGACTGAGGAGAAAAAGGGATATGACACCAAGTGCCATCCCTTTGACGAATAGATTAAGCCTCATGAGTGACATCACGTTCCTCTGTTTTGTCTTTCCATAGCTTCTTCACTAGTGGAATGACCATGAACAATATCGTTAAAATCAGTAGCCCTGTGATGCCCATACCGAAGTTGTCTCCATTTCCATATTGGATGGACAGATACACGTCTGTCACTGGATTTGTAAAATGGAAGTTTGGCATGACCAAATCAATTAACGGTGCAACAAAGAAGAAAATAAGCGCCGTTGCTGCCATCCATCCGGCAATTGAACCGAAAAGGAAAGCTGTGCGAATAAAGGCAGAGCATGCCACTAGCAGCAAAATCGTAAAGATCGACCATTGAATGGCTTGGTCATCAGCTAGTTTGTAAATGTTGAGTCCAAACAGACTGATCATGAGCCCGACTAGCAGATTTAAAATACCAAACAGTGCACCTTTGACCAGCATTGGCGCTGACGCATAGTACGAGCTAAAAAAGCCAATCAACAAACTGCTGATCATCACAATAACCAAAATGACTACTGGCGGTACAGTCTGCGTTTTTTCTTCTGGCACATCGCCGCTAATTTTCAGCGGATTGGCTAAATGGTTATACACATAGTTGCTGTTGCCTTGATCGTCTAAAGTGTTGCCTAAAATACCCTTTAAATCTTGTTGAACAAGCTTCGTAGAATTGACATTCTTACTCCAGTTTTCGTTCAACGTATCTGCTTTTTCTTGAACGGTTGTGACACTTTCTTCAATATTATTCGTATAATCCGCCACCCCTTTTTGGCGGTCAGTTAACGAACTCATATTTTCAGAAAGACGAAGCACTTCCTGACCAATTGAATCCTGTGCACTCACAACAATCGAACTGCCCGCAAGGTCTGCCGTATACACAGCATCTCCTTGATCAGCCATTTGTTCAGCTACTGTGTCCGCACTTTCAGAAATGGCATTTAACTCCTGTTCCATGCTTGCCTGCTGAGTCGAAATGTATTCTGCGTAGCCATCTGAGAATTTTTGCATCTCATCAATAAAGGTAGACACATCATCATTTGACGTCAGCATTTGATTTTTGAGTGTATCCCAGTTTTCCGTTTCTTCTTTTTTGATGGAAAGGATGGACTGGATTTCATCTCCTTTTGTGTCTAGTAGAGATGAGTTGTTTGTTGGTTGATATAGATTCCCAAGCATCATCTCTAGCTGAGACAGTTGATTGGAGTATTCCATTAACTTTTTGGTGCTTGTTGAATTTGTTTTAAACTCTTGATCAAATATTTTCGTATTCACAGTGTTGCCAATCGGCGAGTTTACTCGTTTCAGCTCTTGCACTTTGTTTAAAATAGAGGATTCCTGATTTTTGATTTCATTCGGAATGACGTTATATCGATCTTGTAACCTTAGAATCATCTTTTCAAGCTTCTCTACTTTTTTCGTGAGGCTTTCAAGCTCCTTACTCATTTGACTTACTTTGTCTTTCAATTGGTCGTTATGAGCGGCCGATTTTTCTTGAATCTTCTTTTTCACTTCTTCTAAACGATTAGACAGTGCTTTTAGGTCATCTTTTGATTGATTCGTGCCGCTGTTATCTGGCTGAACAGCATCCTGACCATTTTCACTCTCTTTCTCATCTTCATTAGTAGGAGGTGCAGTCTGATCTTCTAATTGATCGGCTAGATCGTTCATTTCCGATGAAATTTGCGAGAGTTCATTTGTTTCATCATCTAAGTTAATGCCAATCTCTTCTGGGTTCTCGTTATCTTGATCTGATTGCCCGTCATCATCAGGATCAGCTGGCTGCTCGGGTGCGTTGATTAGCTCTTGCCTTTTTGCTTCTAGCTTATTCTGCAAGGCGATGATCTTACTTTTATAGGCCTCTAAGTATTGACCTTCATAATTCTTCAACAGTTCTTCTTGAGACGCCTTCACAAGGTCCGTTAATCCCGACGATTGCTTAGGGATTGCGTCTTCTCTTGCCTTTTGAACAGATTGAATTGCGCTGTCCGTTGTTTTGAGCTGACTTTGGACCCCATTGATGTCGGTTTTGAGTCCGCCCATTTGATCGCTAAAGCTGCGGGCATTTTGGTTTTGGATCTCCGCAAGCTGTTTGAGTCCTTGCTGGATTTGTTTTTTACTTGTCGATTGCGCTTTGATCAAGAGATCCTTTTGTTTGTCTTGATACTGCTGATATTGATCGACTACTTTTACGAAATCCTTTAGCTGGCTTTTCGCTTCTTCTGTTGTACTTAAACCGTCTTTATACTGTTTTTGTGAATCGGCCATCGCATTTTTTAGTTCTTCTATTTGTTTCTTCTGCTGCTGGACGGCATCAGATAGTTTGTTTGAATTTGGCTTATAGAAGTTGTACATCGTGTTTTGGAATTCGACCTCTTTGCCAACAATATGCTCAAACTCTTCTCTGACATTGCCGATTTCCTGTGATACAAAACTCCAATATAAAGTCGACATTTGTTCATTCATTTTCTTTTGAGCATTTTCTAGCTCTCTTTGTACTTTTTCTTTATTCACTGCATTGAGCTGATCTTGGATTGAGAATTGGATAGATGCCTTCTCTGGATGATCCTTATCATAGCTCAGCACATTTTTAGAGAAGTCAGATGGAATATAGAGAACTGCATCGTACTTTCTATTTTTCAGGCCATTTTCTGCCGCACTTCGATTGACGACTGTCCATGTGTAATCTGGACGCTCTGATAATGCCGCCACCACATCCTGTCCAAAACGAGCGGTATTTTCACTTTCGCTCGCCCCCATATCTTCATTGACCACGGCTATGTTACGTGTGGCATTCTTTTTCTGTTTTGCCGGATCATCCCCAATGAGATGGAAAAATAGAACCGGCAAGACGAGAATCAGTATCATGGTAGACACGATTTTGATGGAGCTTTTTTGCTGCTCTGTCATTGAACACTCTTCCTTTCTACCGCACATAAAGGAACCTGGATTTTCTTCTCTTTCCCGTTTTCAACCAAATATCCGAAGCCTGGCTGAATCTCTGGTTCTTGTCTTGCATACGGAAGCGGTATGATGTTTTGCTCTGATTTTTTCATCAGTAACATGGCATGACGAACTTGTTTGATTTCGTTTGTGAGTGCATCATAGCCTTTACTGAATTCGGTATGATTTCCTGACGCGATCAGGCTAAAGCCTAAGTGTGCATATGACTTCATGAAATCAGCCAATTGATCTTGAAGACGTGGGTCGATTGTCTGCTGAAAACGCGTAATGCCATCTATCACAAGCACAATTTGAGAGAACGACAACTGATCAGTCTCTCCACGGCGCACAGCTTCGACGTACATCTCTTCACGCACCTTGAATAAACGATCTATTTCCTCTGCCCATTCTGTGATATCATCCTTTGTTTCAAGGTAATCAATGTTCTCTTCTTTTGCATAATGAGAGAGCCCCCGATCAATCGAATCAAAGACGGCCAGCTTCTCAGGTTTTGCTACTAATAGCTGATCAAGCATCAGTTTGGTCACATTTGTTTTCCCTCGCTGCGTTTGACCGATGATGAGGCAGTGTTTATTCTTCTTCAAGTCAAAGTAAACAGGTGCAACAGATTCCTCATCTAGTCCGACTGGAATGTCATACGGCTGTTTTTGTTCTTCTAAGCGACTCTCTAGCTCCCAAATGGTCAGCTTATCAGGAAGCATTGGTACAGGTTTTGGTTTTTCAGCTGATTCAAAGCGAGCATCTAGAAGCTGGATCTCTTGTTTTAAATGCTCAAACAATTCGAGATCATTCTCTCCTTCAACTGGCAGGAACATTTGGGCAAAGTAAAGCTCTTCTTTGTTGATAATGACTCTGCCTGGAACTGGCTCTAAGCTGAATTTCGGTCTGCCAATAATGGAGTATGCCTCTCCTTGATCCATTAAATAATGGACAATCTTTGTTTTCAAGTTGTTCATAAGCGATTGGCGTACTGCGTTGACACGAGTCGCTGTGATTAAGAAATAAATGCCCAATGATTGTCCATCACGGCTTAACTGAATAAATTCAGATTCGAGTTCATGCATTTCGTCTTTCACAATGTCAAAGTTGTCAATCACGATAAATATGAATGGAAGCTTTTTCTCATTCAACGCATTATACATTTTGATATGACTCATTTCCTGCTGTCTAAATAAACGCTTGCGATATTCAACCTCTTCACGCAGACGCTTCATCGACTTTTGAATCTTCCTCATTTGATCCATTAAGAAATAATCAGCCGTATGCGGAAGTTTGGCAAGCGGTAGCAAGGTGCCGTTACCGAAGTCATAAATATACGCATGCCATTCTTCAGGTGAATATCTTTCTGCGAAGCTCATGAGCAGTGTTGTTGCAGCAAGTGATTTGCCGTAGCCGGATGAACCGAAGATGCCAATATTTCCATCCTCCATCATTTGATACGATAGTGGATGCTGGCTTTGCTGATCTGGCTCATCGACAAGAGCAAAATGGAAAACGTGCTCTTCACTTGATGCATAACGTGTTTTTGGAATCCGCTCTTCAAGCGGTGGAAGCCATGGACTCGGAAGCTTTTCAATTCCAAGCTCCTGCTGCATACGTTCAATTTCATCCACAACAGCGGAAATTTCCGTCACTGTCTCTTTTTTCACAGCTGGCTCTGTACTTACCCCTGATAATGGGATCAGTCCAGTGTCCGTTACAATGGCGATGTCATCTTCTGATCCGTAGCCATCTTCCATATACGGTGCACCACTCCAAGCCGACTGGAATAATTCATAGATTTCATTGTTCCCCACTTGTAAATATCCACGACCTGTCACGGTAATCGACGCTGCATCACTATTTTTCAAAATTTCCTTACTGTCTGATGCATCTTGTACCTTTAATGCGACTTTAAAGCGGGAGTTACTCCAAATTTGATCATCAATGACCCCGCCGGGCTTTTGTGTCGCCAAAATGAGATGGACACCGAGACTTCGTCCAATCCGTGCGGCACTGACAAGCTCTCTAATAAAATCTGGCTCTTCACTTTTTAATTCAGCAAACTCATCAGAGATTAAGAACAAATGAGGCATCGCCTGTTCCGCCTTTTTCTCTTTATAGAGTTTCGTATAGTCATTGATATGATTCACATGATACTGATCAAACAAGCGCTGTCTTTTCTTCAGTTCACTTTTAATAGAGGCAAGCGCTCTTTCACTAAAGTTTTTGCTACCTTCAATGTTTGTGATCGTACCAAGTAAGTGCGGAATATTTCGGAACGGCTGCGCCATTCCGCCTCCTTTGTAATCAATAAGCAGGAACGCCACTTCATGCGGGTGAAAGTGAACAGCCAAGGATAAAATATACGTCTGTAAAAACTCACTTTTTCCTGATCCCGTTGTTCCTGCTAACAGACCATGCGGTCCATGTGCTTTTTCATGCAGATTCAGATCGACAATATCGTTTTTTCCTTTATAGCCGATAGGCACAGATAATGACTTTGCTGTTTCAGATGTCAGCCATTTTTCACGAATGCCAATGTCATCTACCTGTTTGGCATGAAACAGGTCAAGGAAGGAGACCGTTTCTGGAATCGAGTTGGTCATCCCGACTTGATGATCTAATGTTCTTAAGGTTCTGGCAAACAGCTCATTGTCCGCTCGCTCATGTGCATCCAGCTGAAATGGAATTCGTACGGCCTTCTTATGCTGAATGAGAATATCTCCTTCTTCTTCGTTAATGTAACGAACAAGCGTTGAAATATTTTCAGCCAAGCTTTCCTTTGTTTCTGCCGCAAAGATAATTGAGATGCCTAAATCCGTCCGGCTGCCTTCTAGGTATTCTAAAATCACATGTTCCGCAATGAGTTCATGGTTTGTCACGATAAACACAAAGTGAGGCGTAAAGATTTTTTTCTCTTTTTCCTCTTCCAGATCACGCTCTCGCAAAATTTCATAAATAGAAGACAAAAGCTGATCACGTGTTTGTTCGTTGTATATAAACCCTTTCCCGTATGTATGAGGAAGTTGGAAGTGCGGCAGCCATTTCATCCATTCCCAGTTCTCATACTCCTGTTCATTAAAGATAAAAACAAATCTCAAATCATGATAGCTGTGCGAGAAAGCAAGCTGACCGACAAGCTGGTGAAGTTCATTTTTGACAATTGCCGGTTTTCCTATTAATCCGGTTGGACCGTCCGCAAGACCGAACGTAATCGGTACATCTTTTACCTCGCGATAGACGTTTTGCATATGCTGGGTTTGTTCCATTAAATCATCGATGTCACGATTGGCCATATCGCCGCCGCTCGTCGATAATTCATAACTTGAAGGAACTGCACCTGTCCCTAGACGCAGCTGTAAAAAATCATCACTGACAAGTGTCTTTTCCCAAATACGCCCGCTAATTTCTGACGTCAAATATTTCATTTGTTCAAATGATGGATAATGATACGTTAAAATAAATTGTTGACGGTCATACAGCTCTTGCAGCTCTTTCCGCTTATTTTCTAAGTAAAGAGAGTAAACGCGTTGCCGCTTCTCTTCTCGTCTTTTGCGCTGTGATTTCTCTTTAAAATATTGAACGGACGATGTAATTAACGTCATAATAAACATTGCCATCGACACGACAATAAAGATGCCTCGCGGCTGTACAAGGGCCACGATCCCCATGACAATCAGCATGACAAGCGGCGGGAGAACTACAAGCCAAAGTCCTCTGCCGTTATTTTCACTCTCCTGTGAAGGAAAGCTGAAAGACACCCGGTCATCTGGCAGATCGTAAATCAAACGCGGTGTTCGTCTGTATAAAGGATATTTTTGTTTCGTTTCGGTACTCGGCGGCCTTGTTTTTTCTAAACGTGTTTGAAATGGTTCAAATGCTGTTACTTGCAATAAATCATCATCTTTCAATGACAGCGTCAAAAAGTTCCAAAACAGCTCATCTCCAGCAAGAAGCTGCTGTGGACCGTGCAGCTGTTTCCCGTTCACATAGATCGTTTCATCTTGGGGAATCACATACCAAGTGCCTTCTATTTTTTCCAACGTGAAGGATTTGGCATCTTGAAACATTGAATGGGCTTCTTCTTTCCACACATCCGCTTCATCTATTTCTTCACTTGAAATAGTCACTTCGACTCTATTTCCTAGGTAATAAATGGTTTGATCATGATGTGAATCCATCAACATGAGTGTGAGTGAACCAACCTGATATGGTTCATGTGGAAGTAAGTGACCTTTCTTTTTTTCGCCCTGATAAAGAGAAAAGCCGTCATTCGTTTCATCTGGAGATAAACGAATCAATCCTTCATCAAACGAAAGGGAAGGAATCGTTACTGTATGCTCTATTTCAGGTCCAATCACAGCTTCCCGGTTGAACTGCTCATCTAAACGGACGGTTTGATAATCTTCCTCATAAAAAACCCATAGAAGACTCAAACGCTCCACCTCCTCATCGGACAGCACCAACTGTCAGTTGTATCGAAAGAATTATTTTTTCTCATCTTTTTTCGTCTGAGAGGTTTTCTTTTTTGCATCAGATTCTTTCTCTTTTTTCTCCTGATCGGCTTTTGACTGCTCTTTTTGTTCAGCTGTTTCATCTGTTTGGCTTGCATCTGAGGAGTCATTGGTGCTCGTCTCCGTTGTTTCTTTTTCTTCATACTTCGCCATTTCCTTAATGATTGGATCTAGCTGTTTTTGTTTTTCTTCAGCAGATAGGCTGTCGTCATTTTGAATTTCATTGCGGTAGGCGACGAGCGCTGTGAATATGTATCGGTCGTCCCCGAGCACCCTTGCAATATCCAGGGCTTCCTTGCTATTGCCTTGTCCAATATGAATCCAGAACAGGAAGTATTGCGGGTCTGTCTGCAATGTGTACGTATCCGTGATTTCTTTTTTGTGCTGGTCAAGCAATAGATTCCCTTGATTCGTTTGCACATACGAAATGGCCAGTTCATATTGAAGAGAGACTGGCATTTGATCGGCTTTGTATTTTTCGAGCGTATCCACCACTTGGCTGTACTGTTTGTTGAGATAATATTTATTCGCTTCCACATACGCTTCTTGTTTCGGCATGGCGAAAAAGAACGTGTAAATGGTATACACCAATGCAGGAATCAAAAGAACAAGGAGACCAAGTCCAATGTATCGTTCGATCTTCCATTTCTTTTTTGGAATGGTTAAGAGCGTCTTTTCTTTTGCTTCGATGGCTTCTATTTTTTGTTGAATCAAAGCAGACAATTCTTCCAGCGACTGTGTATCACTTATTTCCTTTGCCTGCTCAGATAATTTCAACGTATCATGATAAGCCAAATATTCTTGAAACTGATATTCATGGTCCACCACTCGAAGAATGACGGCTTTGACCTCTTTTAACAAACGTTGTTGGTCGGTTTCATATGGCGGGATGCTTTCTTTGACCCCGTAATGCAAAAATGCAGGCGCTAAGCCTTGATGAAAAACAATGTTTTCAGGAGAAACAATAGGATGCAGCCGCTTCACGTCGTGTTTGCACACTGCATCGACAAGCTGGTATGAAAAAATCCATTTGCTTTTTTCATCCTTTGCATGGATGAAACGAAATTCCTGATAGGCAGGAGGCGGTTGAATCGAAATGATGACCTCACCTTCGGTTAATTGGATCTCTTTTTTAAATGAAGGATTGATGTCTTTAATCGGTGCCGCTTCTAAACCGTCTAAGAGTTTAATTGTCTCTCTTTGAAAAATGAAGGTGTAAGTGCCTTCCTCTTTTTTCATGACTGCTTCTAATTGTTCTTCTAAATAGGAACTCTTTTTATCTGCCATTTACAAAAGTCCTTTCATAGTATTTCCAGCCTGTCTCCTGTGGTGATTCCACAGTCTGACAGCTTATATTCGCCTGAAAACACAGCTTTCTTATTGACTACACGCACCCATCCGCCATCTCGTTTAGGTAGTGAGATTTGTTTTGCCTGCCAGGCGATATGGATGACTTGTTTAATATGTAAATAATTTGATAGTCTCAAATCAAACACACTGCCATCATAGTTTTTTAAGTCGATGGTAATATCGATATACACAAATTTCCACCTCACAAAATAGAAAGAGCGCCGGCATCAACTGACAGACTCGGCGCTTTTTCTGCTTTTCACACTTAGAAAGGAAATCCCTTTGATTAGCCGCGGATTTGGCTAGCGATGTCTTGGTCAGTGCTTTCAAGTGTATTTGCAGTTTGATCAAGCTGATTGCTGACATCTGTTAATAGATCAGACATTTTGATGAATGAAGGTTTAAGCTGTTCGTATTGATCAGCAAATGCTTCACTAGAAGCACCTTCCCACATTCCTTTTAGGTCAGAGATCATTCTATTTAGACGATCAACTTGGTTTAACACTTCTTGACTTTCAACACCATATTGCTTAGCGGTCGCTCTTAGTTCTTCTGGGGTTACGCGAATAATTCCTGACATATTCCTCATTACCTCCCGTGCATAGCCGCCATATAATGGGCTAATCCACTTATTTTTTGACGTTATTATTATAAAAACAGAAATGATACACAGTCAAACAAATCTGTTTTTATTTTACAAAATGAGTCTATAGAATTACTGTTTTTTCGCTCTTTATCTAGTATTTAACAATTTTTTGGTCATATATTCTTAATAAAAGAGCGTGCACTTCGATGAATCTTTCCGCCTATTGATTTTTTACTACATTATTATTGTACTATTTCTTTTTGTGATCAACGCATGACCAATGTGCTCATTTCTCAAGCTTTTTGTTTTTTTAATAATTATGGCATTTTCTTGTTGATTTACGTACCTGATTCTCTTCATAATGTAAGTACGTGAAATATTCGAAAAAGCAGGGGTTTTTTATGACAAAAAAGACAGATCCATTTAAGTATAGCCTTGATCGTTTAGAGGATGTGGCAGACCAAATTAGTGATGTGCTCAATTGCCCTATTACTATAGAAGATACTCATCATCGATTATTAGCCTATAGCACACATAATGATTTCACTGATCCCGCCAGAACTTCAACCATTATCTCCCGCCGTGTACCGGAAAAAGTCATTAATCGGCTTTGGAAAGACGGTATCATTCCTACACTCCTTAAAACAGATGAACCGCTTCGCGTACCTCAAATTGCAGAAGTCGGTCTATCCAGCAGGGTTGCCATTTCCATATGGAAAGACAAAGAGGTGCTCGGTTTTATCTGGGCAATTGAATCCACGCAGCCTTTTTCAGATGAAGAAATGGACCTTCTCAAGATGGCAGCACATGCCGTGAAAAACAAATTACTCAATTTACAAATTCGAAAAACGAAAACAGAAGAACGCAATCAGGAGCTATTTTGGAAGATGCTCACAGGACATATTCATGAAAAGGATGAGATGCTTGATCTCTTCTTGAGGCTTGGGATGAGGTGTCCAGACACGTATGCGATTATTATTTTTCGCCTTCGTGATGAACTGACAGAAGATACGGAAAAGAAGCTCTCCTATCTGCTTGAAACAACGCAGCAAGTGCAGGTGCTGTTAACGACTGTTGATTTTAACGAATTCATTATTCTTGTCTCGCCAAAAACAGAACATCCGCTTCAAGATATTAAACAATTCACAAGCGGCATGCTAAAGCAGTTGTCTGATCGGTATCAGCTCCATGACGTTCAAGCGGCCATTGGTGGAATTTACGATCACATTACTCATATTCAGCCATCCTATAAAGAAGCACTGGCCGTCTTAAAAACAAAAGAACGCTTTCCTGTGGAAACAGAACGATTAAACAGCTTTTCTGAACTGGGAATTTATCAATACTTAGATGTGCTGGCTGAAAAACGAAAGGGATCGTCTTATTCCAGTTACTCTTTATCAAAGCTTGAGGATTACGATCTCAGGCATCATTCCAACCTTGTCGAGACCCTTGAACGATTTATTGATTGTGACAGCAACGCCAATATCGCCGCAAAGCAGTTAAATATTCATATCAACACATTGAATTATAGACTGAAGCGGATTACGGACATTGCAGAAATTGATTTAAAAAACATGAATGAGAAAATGACTATTTATCTTGATATGAAGCTAAAAAACGTCCCTTTGTGAAATTTCACAAAGAGGCGTTTTTTAATTTTTTCATTCAACCGAAGAATTTTCTAAACTTTCAGGATACACTAGACATACAATATCAATAGATAAGCATAGGAGGAATTGATATGATCATCGGCATTCCGAAAGAGATTAAGAACAATGAAAACCGGGTCGCATTAACACCAGGAGCAGCATCTCAATTGCTTTCAGCTGGACACCAGATTTTAATTGAAACGAACGCTGGTTTTGGAAGCGGATTCACTGATGACGATTATGTATCTGTTGGTGCAGAGATTCTTGATCAAGCGAAAGATGTGTGGGCATCTTCTGATATGATTATGAAGGTAAAAGAACCATTACCAGAAGAATATGCTTATTTCAGAGAAGGTCTGATCTTATTTACGTACTTGCACCTTGCAGCAGAGCCCTCCTTGGCTGAAGCATTAAAACAAAAAGGTGTAACAGCCATTGCTTATGAAACGGTAACGGACGGAAAATCACTCCCTCTATTAACGCCAATGTCTGAAGTTGCAGGTAGAATGGCTGCTCAAATTGGTGCTCAATTTTTAGAAAAGCCAAAAGGCGGAAAAGGCATTCTGCTCGCAGGCGTGCCAGGAGTATCGAGAGGGAAAGTCACCATTATTGGCGGCGGTGTCGTTGGAACAAATGCAGCGAAAATGGCGATCGGACTTGGCGCAGATGTCACTCTTATTGATGTAAATGCGGAACGATTACGTCAGCTGGACGATCAGTTTGGTCATCAAATGAAAACGTTAATGTCTAATCCTGTTAACATTGCAGATTCAGTGAGCGAGGCAGACCTGCTCATTTGTGCGGTTCTCATCCCAGGTGCCAAAGCTCCAACCCTTGTCACAGAAGAAATGGTGAAACAAATGAAGCCTGGTTCTGTCATTGTCGATGTAGCCATTGACCAAGGCGGGATTGTGGAAACAATCGATCATATCACAACACATGATCAGCCTACTTATGAAAAGCACGGCATTTTACATTATGCTGTTGCCAATATGCCAGGAGCGGTTCCGAGAACATCGACAGTTGCTTTAACAAACGTCACGGTCCCATACGCACTGCAGATTGCAAATAAAGGCGCTGCAAAAGCGATCAAAGAAAACAAGGCGATTGCTGAAGGCGTCAATGTGATGAACGGACATATCACCTATGAAGCTGTCGCTCGTGATCTCGGCTATGATTATGTGCCTGTTAGTAAAGCCCTTGAAACCTCTTCCATGACCGAAGCTTAATATCTAGCCCGCCCTTTTCAGGGGCGGGTTTTATTGTTAACCTAAAATAAAAATGAGTTGACAAAAAAACCTCTTCCCCTTAATCTATTTGTACAGATAAGACAGGGGGAAATATCATGCAAAAGAAGACAAGAACAGCTGACTTTGTGCTCGTCGGGATGTTTGCTGCACTCATGGCTATCGGAGCCAATATCACATCCATTGTGCCATTTTTACAGGTCGGCGGAATCCCACTTACGATGCAGCCGTTTTTTTGTGTGCTTGCTGGTCTTTTGTTGGGCAGACGACTTGGCGCATTGGCCATGATTGTCTATGCTCTTGTTGGGATCGCTGGTGCACCTGTATTCGCACAGTTCTCGGCGGGTCTCGGCGTTATTTTAGGAAAAAGCGGTGGCTTTGTGTTATCATACATTCCTGCTGCTTGGCTTGCCGGATTCATTCTTGAAAAAAGACAAAACCC
Organism: Bacillus sp. 22190; assembly: GCF_052045575.1. Taxonomy (NCBI): domain Bacteria; kingdom Bacillati; phylum Bacillota; class Bacilli; order Caryophanales; family Bacillaceae; genus Bacillus; species Bacillus sp. 22190. The sequence continues at coordinate 98,701 of NZ_JBQEPF010000007.1, forward strand.
TGGTTTTGGCCGCTTTTTATTTGCAGCCATTGCAGGAACGACCGTGATGTATGTGATCGGGACAACTTATACATACATCGCATTAAATGTATGGCTGAACGCACCAATCTCTTATCAAACTACATGGTTCTTCATGATTTGGTTTATGGTAAAAGACTATGCGCTGACCATCCTCCTTGCGATGCTGGCACCTAAAATTTATCGATCTGTTTCAAAAGCTACATCCTTTCGAAAAGAACAAACAGCTTCCTAATATCAGAAAAGGTTCCTCTACTCTACGAGTAAGGAACCCTTTTTTCATTTTATAAAATAATTGCCGCAAGCCAGCCGAACAAGACGAGCGGGATATTATAAAAGGCGAATGTTGGGACACATGTACCCCAAATGTGGTGATGCTGTCCATCCATATTCAGTCCAGATGTTGGTCCGAGTGTACTGTCGCTTGCAGGTGAACCTGCATCTCCTACCGCCGCAGCTGAACCAATAATCGCAATAGTCGCCATCGGGCTGAATCCTAAGTGTAAACAAAGCGGGACAAAGATCGTCGTAATAATCGGAATCGTTGCAAATGATGAGCCAATGCCCATTGTCACTAGCAGACCCACCAGTAGCATTAAAATGGCCGCTAAGCTTTGGCTGTTTCCGATAAATTGAGAAGACGCCTTGACGAGAGATTCAATATCTCCTGTTTTCGTTAAAACATTGGCAAATCCAGCTGCAACAAGCATGACAAATCCGATAAATGCCATCATGTTCATGCCAGATGTAATCAGCGCATCTGCTTCATCGCGTTTCATCATTCCCGTTACAAACAAGACAAGCAGGCCTGCAAGCGCACCGAAGATCATCCCTTCGACTCCAAGGCTTTGAGAGAGATATAACTGAACAATAAGTGATACAAGGATCGCAAGTCCAGCAAAGAATAAGCTCTTTTTTGTATATGCTGATTTTTCTACATCCGTAATGTCACGATTCTCATATGTTTTTGGCTTACGATAGACAAAGAGTGAAACGATCAAGCCAAGAACCATGCCGCCTACAGGAATCAGCATCGCATACGGAATGTCTGCTAAATTCACTGTTAAACCTGCATCTTTCATGTTGTCACGAAGCATTCCGTGAAAAATCTGTCCAAAACCGACCGGAAGCAAAATATATGGTGCAGTAAGTCCGAAAGTCATCACACATGCTAGTAGTCTGCGGTCAATTTGAAGCTCGTTAAACACCTTTAATAATGGCGGGATTAAGACCGGAATAAAGGCAATATGAACAGGAACAACGTTTTGAGAAAAACAAGATACGATCAAAATGACCAGAATAATGAGCACTTTTGATAATGTTTTTCTTCTTGAATCGCCTTCTTTTCCAAGAAGCTTCACAGCTCCTTCGACCATGGCATCAGGAAGACCCGTTTTCGTCAGTGCGGCTGCGAATGCACCTAATAGTGCGTAACTAATCGCCACTGTCGCATTTCCGCCAAGACCGTCAGTGAACGCTTGAACTGTTCCCCCTAGACCTAATCCACCTGCAAGTCCGCCCGCTAAAGCGCCAAGTGCCAGCGCAATCACGACATTGACCCGCAGCAAGCTTAACATCAACATTAAAACAACCGCTAAAACAACTGCATTCATGGTGAAACCTCCGAAATCCTTTAGTTTACTAATGTAGTAGATAATTAAAGTACCAACGTATGTTACCATAGAAAATTTACTTCGTCAAATGGCGTATGTCCTACATAAAAAGCTCTGCCAGTTGGCAGAGCTCAGATTGTTGACAAAAAGCTAAAATGAATTTTATTTTAGCCCTTTGTCTTCTTTTCAGCGTGATAGAAAACCTTTGCAGTCTAGGAAGGACGAGCATCGGCGCGGAGCGAATTTGACATTCGTGAGCACCGAAGCGCAGGACTGACACCGAATGCGAGGGTTTGTCTACACGCTGAGCTCTGCCAGTTGGCAGAGCTTCCGTCGTTATTTCTTCGATTCAAATCGTTCCACAAATGTTGCTAATGATCTGACCATCACACCTGTTGCTCCTGTTGGACCAAAGCATGAAGGCTTTTCTGTCGTGGCTGTTCCTGCAATATCTAAGTGAACCCAAGGGGTGTCTTCAGCGAATTCCCCAATGAATGCACCTGCCATGATCGCATGACCATCACGACCTGGTGAGTTATTCAGATCAGCCATTTTGCTGTTTCTTACTCGTTTTTTATCTTTTTCGGTGATTGGCAGCTGCCAAATCATTTCCCCGCATTCTTCTGATGCCTCTTTAAACTGGGCATACAGTTCATCGTTATTGGTCATCACGCCTGTTGTTTCATTCCCAAGTGCCACAATGACACCGCCTGTTAATGTCGCAACATCCACAAGCACAGAGGCGCCATGCTGCTTCGCATAGGTCACACCATCTGCTAAAACAAGACGACCTTCTGCATCCGTGTTAAGCACTTCGATTGTTTTGCCGCTTAGTGAGACAATGACGTCATCTGGCTTCATCGCATCTGCTGAGACCATATTATCTGTTGAGGCGATGACCGCAATGACATTCTGCTCTGGACGAAGTTCACCGATGATTTCCATTGCGCCTAAAACAGAGGCTGAACCGCCCATATCTGTTTTCATCCCCACCATACTTGCTCTTGGCTTTAAGGAATACCCACCTGTATCATACGTAATGCCTTTACCGACAAGGCCGATGACGTCTGTCCATTCTTCCTTGCCTTGATATTTCAATACAATCAGCTTCGGTGGTTCTGTTGAGCCTCTATTAACGGCTAGAATACCGCCCATTCCGAGCTCTTCCATTTGTTCTTTATCTAAAATTTCAATCTCGAATTCATATTTATAAGCAAGCTCTGCCGCATAGGATGCAAGATCAGAGGACGTGAGCATGTTCGGCGGCATATTCACAAGTGTACGAGCCGAATTGACCGATTGTCCGTAGACTTCGCCCACTTTCAGACTTGCCTGAATTTCGGCAGCATCATGATCCGTTGTTGCATAAACAAATTCGATAAAGCGATCCGGTTCATTCGTTTTATGTTTAAAATCTTGTAATTCATATGTAGCTAAAAGGCAGCTTTCAGAAAGGGCATGGGCTGCATCTTGAACAGGCAGATCCTTTCCTGTAAATGTATCAAGCAAAACCGAAACTGCTTGCTTTTTATCTTGATGAAGCTTTTTAAATAAATGCGCAAACACTTCCTTTGCCTCTTCAAACGTGTAATCTGACTCCTTCCCAAGCCCGACAAAATAAATGCGTTTAATGCCGGTTTCAGGGGATGGGAAAAATTTCGAAAGCTGATTTCGTTTAGATGAAATATCGCCTTCTTTTAGTAATTCAGTGATTCTTCCTCCATGTAATTCATCCATTTCTTTTGCTTTTCCTGATAGTTGGCTCTTTTGAAAAAGTCCGATGGCCAGTGTATCTTTATGTTGCAACTCATTTGTCGAGAAAAACATATTTATCACACGCTCCTTCAATGAACTCCATATTTCACATTGGAACTTCTATTATATCAAAATTTATGTGCTGATACGATCATTGCCAGCCTGTCTTCCCTTGAAGAACATTTATATTTTGGCATGCGGAAGGGCATCATGAAAAAGCGGCAGCGATCCATAGCAGCCTGTCCATGGTCTCCTCGTTCCACATCTACTTTCTTTAATGTTATAATGAACATGGACTTGGCAACAGTTCTTACTGCCATCATTTTTTTATCTTACTAGGGTAAATACTTTATCATTTCGCACGTTATTTTTTCTTAAAGAGAGGATGTTTCTTGTTCATGAGCGTACTGACGAATTTTCCGCTGCTTGCCAGCCTTGCAGCCATCTTTTTTGCACAATTTGTAAAAGTACCGATTCAATTTATCATTTCTAGACGACTAGATTGGTCGCTCATTACAAGCACAGGCGGAATGCCAAGTTCACACTCCGCAGCAGTAACAGCACTCTCAACAGCAGTTGCTTTAGAGCACGGGCTAGGAACATCTATTTTTGCCATTTCCGCCATCTTTGCCATTATTACGATGTTTGATGCGACAGGTGTTCGCAGACAGGCAGGAGAACAGGCAACTGTCCTGAACAAACTGGTCACAGATTTTAACCGGTTTGTTGCCGAGGCAAAGAACTTCCCAAATGCGGAAGAAAAAGAGAAGCAAAAGAAATTGAAAGAGCTTCTTGGGCATAAGCCGATTGAAGTCTTCTTCGGCGGCTTAACAGGAATCTTGCTCACACTCATCTTAGATTATTACTTCATGTAGAAACGAAAAAGCTTTGGACCTTTTGAGATCCAAAGCTTTTTTATTCTTTATTGGCTTGAAACTGCTGCCTGAACACTTGCATCGATTCTGCTTCATTCAACTGATTTAAGTCTTTTTCTGTCAGCGTTCCTTCACCCTTTTTAATCACATAAACGTCCAGCACTTTTTTACCCCATTCTCTATACACATCATCAACCGTTTCATAATATAAATCAAGCTTATGACCTTTAATCGCTTTCCCAGTATCTGCGACTACACCATAGCCATAATTGGGGATAAACAGGACAGTTCCAATCGGAAAGACAGATGGGTCCGCTGCCACGGTTGAATATAAGTCACGTTTTACTTTGACGCCTGAATATGTAATGCCATATGCACGATGTTCTTTCGTCTTGCCTGTTGATTCTACTCCTGCTGTATAACCTGTGGCGACAACCTTTTGCTTCGGATAATCGTTCCAATTAAATGCTTCTTCGAGAGAAACAGCACGCAAATCGTCACTTTTCACCGCCATCGTCTGCCTTTTTGGATGCTTTAAAAAAGAAGATACGTGCTTACCGGCATCGTTCTCTTTCACCCATGCAGCTAAATCACTTGGTTCTACGCCAGATATGCCCGTAAAGCTTGTCATCAAGGCAAGCATAAACAGAACTGTCATGAACAATCGTTTCATCCATGTTTTCATTTCTATTTGTCACTCCTCTACCCATCTATTTGTTTCCAAACAAAATGGAAACTATGCAAAGGAGAAACAAAAAAACCCACTTGCGTGTAGACAAGTGAGTTAAAACATTTGATAGCCTCTTTTACGAAGGGCATTGATGACAAAACCAGAGGCAATGGCACCAATCAGACCGCTTAATAAAATGATGATATCTGCCGCAGCAAGAGAAACGATGCGGTCTCCTATCCCGGAAAAAGCAATGCCTGGTTCTCTTACATAAGCGATCATCTTTTGATTATTGATAATGAAAAGGCATACAATTGGATATAAAATTGCCATAATCCATGACATTCTCAGCAGCATATTCAGCAAAAAGCCAATGCCGAAGAATAACACGAAAAATAAAATAACTGAAATGATAACGACTGGTAAACTGATCACTTCATCTCCACCCCCAAATATCCCATCATTAGTTTAACTTGGAAATAGAGATGAAGTCAATCAATGGAAAAAGCCGTAAGATTAATGCTTCTTTCCTGTCCCTTTACATTCCTCACATGTTTCTGATCCGCCGAGCAATAACTGAAAGTATCCTTTTCCTGAACAATACTGACAAGTTGACTTTTTTTCTTTCGTTTGTGCATTCATATTGCTCACTCCTTAATCTAAATTTTCTGATAATTCATCATAACATATTTTTCTGTCCAGTACCAAGTGAGAAAATATTCCGTCAAACATGAAAAAACGTGTACCACAGGGATACACGTTTTTGTCTATATCGGTTTAGAAGAACTTGAATTTTCCTTTTTTCAGAACAAGTCCTGGTCCGCCAACCATGAATAATGAACGGTTGTCGATGATTTTTTTCATTGCAGAAGCTTTTGTTCCTTGAAGTTTTTTACCAAACGCAACACCTACAGCGTCGTGTTCACCAAGAGAAGCAACTGTTCCTTTGATGTCTGGCTTAAAGCTTTCAAGCGTGCCACCTTTTACTAGTGCTGCAAGGTTTTTCGCTACTGTTTCACCTTGCTGCATCGCAATTTGTGCAGTAGGTGGATATGGACGATTAATTTCTTCATTGATGATTAATGAGCAGTCACCGATGATGAATACATCTTCATTTTCTGGTACACGAAGATCTGGAGACACTTTTACGCGGCCGCGCATGTTTTCAAATCCAGCTTCTTCAACGATTGGGTTACCACGTACACCAGCAGCCCATACAACAGTTTCAGCTTTGATTTCTTCTGTATCATCGTCTTTTCCAACAATGATGCCTTCAGGCGTACATTCTTTGATCGCTGTACCGATTTTGAACTCAACACCTTTACCTTGAAGGTAGTTCATCGCATAGTCGATCAATTCAGGATCAAATCCTGGAAGAGCTGTTGGTGCAGCTTCTACACAGATAATACGCACGTCTTTTTGATCAATATCATACTCTTTGCAAAGCTCAGGTACACGGTTTCCAAGCTCACCAAGGAACTCAATACCTGTGAAGCCTGCACCGCCGACAACGATTGTCAGACGCTCTGGACGCTTTTCAGCATCTGTATTATAAGTCGCAAATTGAAGCTCAATATGCTCACGAAGCTGACGAGCAGAGTTGATGTTAGAGATTGAGAATGCATATTCTTTCAGTCCTGCAATACCAAATGTTTCAGGAACAGCACCAAGCGCAACAACAAGGTAGTCATAAGAAAGTTCGCCATCTGATGTCACAACTTTCTTCTCTTCCTTATTAATGCTTTCAACTGTTGCTTGTACAAAGTTGACACGGGAACTGTTAATCACATCTTTGATTTGATAACGACAACGGTCATGATGAAGAGTACCTGCACTTGCTTCATGTAACCATGTTGTTTCGTAATGATAATTGTGCTTGTTCACAAGAGTAATGTCCGCATCATTTGTGCCAAGCTGTTTTGTTAATCTTGTTACAGTCATTAATCCGCCATAACCTGCACCTAATACAACGATTTTCGGTTTATTCACTGGAATCACATCCACCTTTTTTAAATTTGCTGTAAAACGGATAAAGAATTACATATCGTTATTCTCAACCGCTTTGCGGCATTTTATGAAATTTAAACAAAAAAATAAGTATGTGAAAATCTGAACTTTCACCTACAAAAAACGAAAGCATTTGACCGTATCCGACAAAAATTCATAAAAAATTAATATTTAGTTCCCTTAACAATAATAGCGAGTTCTGCTCCTTTTTTCAAGGCTTTAAACTGAAAATCCTTAGGATAAACGGTCTTTCTCTCTTTTTTCCCCTTTTCACCGCATCGGCATCAAAAAACGACAAGTTTTTCAAAACAAGTCAAACGACGATATGTGGTATGATATGATATAGTGATAACAATTTTCATTTGGGAGGATTAAGGAATGCAAGAAGATTCTAAGGTATATGACATTACCGTTATCGGGGGCGGCCCAGTCGGATTGTTTACTGCGTTTTACGGAGGCATGAGACAGGCAAGTGTGAAAATTATTGAAAGCCTTCCTCAGCTCGGCGGTCAACTATCCGCTCTTTACCCTGAAAAATACATTTATGATGTGGCTGGTTTCCCAAAAATCCGCGCACAAGAATTAGTTGATAATTTAAAGGAACAAATGGATAAATTTGATCAAACCATTTGCTTAGAGCAAGCTGTGGAAACGGTTGAAAAACAAGCAGACGGTATCTTCAAACTCGTTACGAATCAAGAGGTTCATTATTCAAAAACGATCATCATTACAGCTGGTAACGGTGCATTCCAACCGAGAAAGCTTGAGCTAGATACAGCAGAATCATTTGAAGGAAGCAACCTGCATTACTTCATCAATGACTTGAACCAATTCGCTGGCAGACGTGTTGCTGTTCTTGGCGGCGGAGACTCTGCGGTTGACTGGGCACTGATGCTTGAGCCAATCGCAAAAGAAGTATCGATTATTCACCGTCGTGATAAATTCCGTGCACATGAGCACAGTGTAGAAAACTTGCACAACTCGAAAGTCAATGTGCTGACACCATTTGTGCCAACTGAGCTCATTGGGGAAGACCGCATTGAACAAATTGTGCTTGAAGAAGTGAAAGGCGATAAAAAACAAGTACTAGATGTGGACGACGTGATCGTCAACTTCGGTTTTGTTTCCTCCCTTGGACCAATCAAACAATGGGGCCTTGAAATCGAAAAGAACTCTATCGTGGTCAAATCCACGATGGAAACAAACATCGAAGGCTTCTATGCGGCAGGAGACATCTGTACGTATGAAGGAAAAGTCAAATTAATCGCAAGCGGATTTGGTGAAGCACCAACTGCTGTGAACAACGCGAAAGCTTACATGGACCCGAAAGCTCGTGTACAGCCTCTTCATTCCACAAGCTTATTTGAAAATAAATAAGAACGGATCAAAAAAAGGAGTTCCATCTGCGGAACTCCTTTTTTGTTTATTTAAAAATCCCAATATAGGCATTCGCCATTCCAAGTACCATTGCAGCAAGTAACACCACAACAATTCCTGCCACAACCAAAATCACCCGATCCTTCACGCGTTCCTTTTTCGGAAGCGGCTTGTCTATCCCGCAAGATGGACATGTTTTTGAACGATACGGAATCAGTTCATGACAGTTCCTGCAATTGATTTGTTCACTCAAACCTCAGCAACCTCTTTTCTGATGACAGTTTATGTTTGGTTCTCATGATACTCTTTTCGAGGGGAAATAGCCAGTTGTGAGGAGAAGCTGTAACAAAATTGAGCGATTTACAAATTGTTTAAGAAGGAATGGAATCAATGAAGGTTTGATTGGTTCAACCGATATAAGAAGGAGAAGATCGTCATGAAGGATAGGTGGAAAGATGATAAAGCGTTTCATGATTAGTTTGAGCTTGTTACTGATAATTGGCGGCTCAGTAGAAGTGTTCGCAAAAGACTATAACAAACACTATGCTCAATTCGCTGCCGGATTGAATATGGATGTTGATCAGCTAGAACCTTTTTTAACACATGTGTCTACTGCGATTTTAGATGCTGGTTTAAGTGATCGAGAAATCAAACAGATACTCACCAACGTTCAAAAAATGAATAAAAACAATGAAACAAAAAGAATGGGCACTTTTGAAGTGGTGTATCTTGGAGAACGAGCCAAGATAAAAATTGAGGTTGAAGTCCATGTGGAAGATGGCAATAAAGAAGTGGTGATCTATATGTTTAGCACCCAAGAGTTGGTGGATGTCTTGGATAAAGAACTTTTGAAAATAGAAGAACCAATTTGAGAAAGAGACGCTGAATGAGTGTCTTTTTTTCATTTTTACACCTTCATTGATCCCTTTCTATTGACCCTCACGTAACGTCATACTTTATAGTGAATATCATAAGGAGATGTGTTGAATATGAAAGTAAAAGAAGTCGCTAAATTGTTTGATATTAGTATTCGTACACTTCATCATTATGATCAAATTGGTTTGTTGACCCCAAAAGAAGTCACGGATGCTGGTTACCGGCTTTATTCAGAAGAAAACCTTGAAACACTACAGCAAATATTATTTTTCAGAGAACTGGGATTTAACTTAAAGGAAATAAAAGAAATCATAAACAATCCGTCATTTGATAAACATGAAGCATTTATATTACAACGAAAAATGTTGATGGAAAAACGAAATACACTCGATAGAATGATTGAAAATATTGACAAGACGCTAAAACATATAACGGGAGAAATTCACCTAACAAATAAAGAGAGGTTCAAGGGAATGAACATGAAATTCAACCAATATGAAGAAGAAGCTCGCTGTCGCTGGGGGAATCAGTCCATTGATAACGTGAACTTCAAATTAAGTCGATTGTCGAAAGATGAACAACATGATTTATCTTTGAGATGGGATAGAGTTTTTCAAAACTTAGCATCCCTCCGCAACCTCACTCCTCAATCCAAAGAAGTACAAGCCGCCATCAGAGAATGGTATGAATTTTTAAATCATCACTTTACTCAATACTCCCTCGAGGCATTTTATGGATTAGGTCAACTTTATATTCAAGATGAACGATTTACAAAAAATATAGATCAATATGGTGAGGGCTTGGCTTCATTCATGAGTGAAGCCATGAAAGTATTTGCTGATCAACAGAAAAGAGGTCCCAGCGATGAACATCATCATTGAAGATACAATCGCTCAATACGAAAAATTGTTTTCGCTGAAAGAAAATAAAGAACACTTTTTTCGATACAACATGATGAGACCTTTTGAAAAGATGTGGAATATGATAAACGTTCCGTTAAAAGCTACACAAAAAAATGGCTATGATGTCATCATGGCAACCAATATGCTTGGCTATCTTGATGTATCACAAACACAAACTGGTAAACAAGCGTTAAAAAAACTACAAGAAATTCAAGCTCTTCAAATGGCAAATACCACCTTGAACTATTGTATGAATTTTATCAAAAAACACAACCTTCATATAAATTCTGATGAATTGAGATTTGGTCTATATATAGCTGATCCGAAAAAGCTAGAACAACAAAAAGGGTATTGTGGCTTTGGAGGAATTCCGGGATTTATCCAATGCTCAATATATCCGAACTCTTATAACATCCCACGGATCCCCGCTCTAATTGCGCATGAATTCCATCATAATATTCGTTTTTCCTATTTTGAATGGGATTACGGAAATGTAACGGTTGGAGATTACTTAATTATAGAAGGTTTAGCTGAATCATTTGCAAAAGAACTTTATGGTGAAAAGATGCTAGGACCTTGGGTCACTTCTTTTGATCAACAGGACTTAGAATATTCAAAAGAAGTGATTAAAGACGCTTTATATACGAAAGGGTTTGCTGAGGTCAGTAGTTATATGTTTGGTGATAACATTGCAAAAGAACAAGGATATCAACCTGTCGGATTATCACCCTTTGCAGGCTATGCAGTAGGTTATCAAGCTGTACAATCTTTTATGAAAATGAATAATGTAGGAATTGAAGAAGCAACCGTACTTGATACAAATGAAATTTTAAAAAATTGCGGATTATTTTTCACCTAAACATTTTAATGAATTTCAAAGCAAATCGGTGTAATAATGAATTCTAATTATCGTACGAAACATACTGTATGCTCATGCTATATCTAATCATTTCAAATAGACTTGTTGAAAACCTTGTTAGAATTTTAAGCACCTTTAAAAAAGAACATAAAAAAACCTCCTCAAATTTATAATCTAATTGAGGAGGTTTTTATTCAAAATGGATTTACAGAATTCATTGATACTGAAATTCTAACACTCTTCCGGCGTACCGGTATTCGTGGCTGTTCTGAACGAAGAACCGCATCCGCATGACGCGATGGCGTTCGGATTGTCAATCGTGAAACCGCCGCCCATTAGTGATTGTTTGAAATCAATGATGGTTCCGTTCATGATGTCAAGGCTTTCGGAGTCGACAAGAACCTTGATGCCGTGCTGTTCGAACTGCGTGTCTTTCTCTGAGACTTCATGGTCAAAGCCCATCCCGTATGAAAGACCGCTGCAGCCGCCGCCTTTTACGCCCACTCGCAGGAACGCATTTTCTTCTTCATGTTCTTTCATCATATCTTTAATCTGCAATGCAGCAGCTTCTGTAATCGTTACTGGTGTACTCACGATCATCCCTCCTTTTGACTGGATGTTTCTTTTCAATTATAAACGTGATGTTGCCTTTTCTCAAATAAATGGTTTAGAGATAGAATGTGCCGTCACAAATCGTTTCAGCAGGTCCTGTCATCAGCACATGGTCATTGTCTTTCCAGCGAATGATGAGGTCTCCGCCAGCTAGATGAACGGTCATATCCGTTTCTTTTTTCGCATGTCCATTCACAATCGTTGATACAGCCGCAGCACATGCTCCTGTTCCGCACGCTTGCGTAATCCCTGATCCTCTTTCCCACACGCGAAAATGCAGTTCCGTTTCACTGACACGTTCCACAAATTCTACATTGACGCCTTCTGGAAACATGTCATGCTTTTCAATGATTGGCCCAAGCGAATCGAGCGGCGCCTGTTCAATGTCTTCTAAATAGAAAACGATATGGGGATTCCCCATTGAAACGGCTGTTCCATTTAAGGTCGTCGTGCCAAAATCAAGCGGTTCATTAATCGTTGTACTGGCCGGTTCACCAAGCATTGGCATCGCTTCTTTTTCAAAACGAGGTTTCCCCATATCTACTGTTACTAAATGAACGTGACCATCCTGCACATGAACGGTCGCTTCAACGAGTCCTGACAATGTCTCAATCTGGAACGTTGTGTCCGTTACGATTTGATGCTCATACACATATTTTGCAACACAACGCAGACCGTTACCGCAGTTTTTCCCCTCTGATCCATCATTGTTGAAAATGCGCATCTTCACAGGCGCAACATCTGATGGGCAAATGAGGATCATTCCGTCTGAACCGATACCTGTATAAACAGAAGAAACGCGGATCGCTATCTCTGACAGCTGCTCTTCTGGAAGCTGTTCCTTCATCTGATTGACATATATATAATTGTTTCCTAGTCCGTGCATTTTTGTGAATTGAAATGATGTCATGAGCGTCCTCCAAAAATGTTGTTTCTTTATAGTATAAAAGGAGTCGATTCAGGAGACAATCTTATCATCCCCCGTTTTTCATACATAGAAGCTCTTTGCTGCCATGGCAAAGGGCTTTTATTATGCATATGCCTCTTTTTCTCTCGTGTGATGCTTCATTTTGATGATATTTTATTAGCATAACATATTGGATGCGCTTTCTACATTTTCTCCTGAAAAATGGAAACTGAATATATGAAAAAATGCACCTCATGACCCATGTGGTGCATTTAAAACATGTCGTTTTCCTCTATAAAAGCATAAATACGCTCAACTAGCTGCTCTGCATTTTCTCCAGAAACAAATTCTCCATTCACAAGGGCAAATGGGGAGTCCATACATTTGCCGCAGTAGCTTAAACAACCGTATTCCATTACATCTAAGTTTGGGTCTTTTTCAAGTTTCTCTTTTGCTTCTTGAGACCCTTGTGCAAGATTACTTACACAAAATTCGATCAGTGGAAACACTGTGCTTCACCTCACATTTGCCTTACTATCCTACCGAAATTCCTTCTATTAGTCAAAACATGAGCTTCAATAAATCGTTACGCCTATTCCCCGTAAAATGTTTTACTATTTAGGACTAAGTAATGAATATGTAGGTTATTTTGAAACAATTATTGTGGTTTCACAGTAAATTCGATATAATTTTATTTGGTATTTTAACTTAAAGTTTTTTAGTATAAGTGTTTTTCAATGTCTAGGGGGAAAAGGAGAATCGTCATGAAAAATTTAGTCTTGATCGGCGGAGGTTACGGGAATATGCGGGTTCTCCACCGCTTATTGCCAAATCAATTACCTGATGATGTTACTATCACATTAATTGATCGAAATCCTTACCACTGTTTAAAAACAGAATATTATGCACTTGCTGCTGGAACGATCTCTGATCATCACATTCGAGTATCTTTTCCAGAGCATCCGAAGCTGGATATTCAATACGGGGAAGTAGAAAAAATTGATATTGAAAACAAACAGATCTTATTTAGCGACCGTGAACCGCTTCCATATGATGATACGGTAATCGGACTCGGCTGTGAGGACAAGTATCACAATGTCCCTGGTGCGAAAGAACATACATACAGCATTCAAACCATTGATCAGTCAAGACATACGTATAACAAATTAAACAATTTGAGTGCAGGTGCAACGGTTGGTATCGTCGGTGCTGGACTTAGCGGGGTAGAGCTGGCCAGTGAACTGCGTGAAAGCCGTTCTGATTTAAACATCATTCTTTTTGACCGCGGAGAACTGATTCTTTCCAGTTTCCCAAAAAGATTAAGTTTATATGTACAAAAATGGTTTGAAGAAAATGATGTGAAGATCATTAACTGCGCCAATATTACGAAGGTTGAAGAAGGAGTTGTGTACAACCATGACGATGCCATTGAAGCAGATGTCATCGTGTGGACAGCAGGAATTCAGCCAAGTAAAGTCGTGCGAGATATGGATGTTGAAAAAGACGCCCAAGGCCGTGTCGTCTTAACTCCTCATCACAATCTCCCTGGAGATGAGCATGTCTATGTCGTAGGTGACTGCGCAAGCTTGCCGCACGCACCAAGTGCACAGCTTGCCGAGGCACAGGCAGAGCAAATTGTGCAATCTCTACAGAAACGCTGGAAGAACGAGCCGCTTCCTGAGACTTACCCGCAGTTTAAGTTAAAAGGCGTACTTGGCTCTTTAGGGAAAAAAGCCGGCTTTGGTTTAGTGGCGGATCGTCCGCTTGTTGGTCGTGTTCCAAGACTCTTAAAATCTGGACTTCTTTGGATGTACAAGCACCACAATGGATAAAATGATGTGAATTTCTTCTCAAAGCTCCTTCTAATGAAGGAGCTTTTATTATGAAACGGCATGTGCCGATGGATGGTTCACTTTGATAGGAGCAAGCGCAAGGATGCAGTCTTTACGAAACGTTCTGATCGTCTTCTTCGATAAACAATACGCTTGTATGAACTGTTCAGTTTGACGATGTACAATGATTTTTCGTTTCGAGCACTCTCCATTTTTCTTCATATAAATCATATCAATCGGTATTTGTTGATGAAGAGATTGTTTTAGTAAATAATTCATGATGCTCACGCTCCTTTCATCTCATTATATACGAACAAACGTTCTAAATCAACCTAAAAGGAACGTTTGTTCGATTTATTTTTCTAAAAAAAGAACAGCTCATTCACTGCTCTCTTCGTACCCGTATTTCTCCATTTCTTGATAAATATCTTTTAATTTCGGATTGCCCTCTCCAACAATTTGATCCTCAACAAGGACAAGCGGATAAAAGAATTCATCATCAAGAATTCGTTCAGACAATTCTTTTTGGCGTTCGTTTTCAGGCGGGTGCTCAATATCGATATATGTGATGCGAAACGGCTGATTTGGATATTTTCGTTTTAATGCTGCATCTAGCCACTCAAATGTATCTTTTGAAGAAGGCAGATTCACGCAACTAGCGCACAGGACATCTCTTCCATATACATAAAGGTCAACGGTTTTGTTCATTTGACAAGCCCCCTATTCTTTCTTTATTTTAGCTGAATTTTCTGTATGAAAAAAGTCAAAATCACTTTTTGTTTCAAGATGAGATTGTGCTATAATGAGAAGGAAACTTTGAAACCAATCAATAGATTTTTATCGTCCAGATGAATATAATGGTGATATGTTGTGAAAGGAGCGATTATATCTAATGACTGAAGTCGAAATGAAAGACCAAGTACAGGAAGTACTGGACAAACTTCGTCCATTTCTATTACGTGATGGTGGAGACTGTGAGCTTGTAGACATTGAAGATGGCATTGTGAAATTACGCCTTCTTGGTGCATGCGGCAGCTGCCCAAGTTCAACCATTACATTGAAAGCCGGTATTGAGCGCGCATTATTAGAAGAAGTACCTGGCGTTGTAGAAGTTGAACAGGTTTTCTAATTCATATATGACATGAAAACGACCCTTACTGGGTCGTTTTTTAATTGTTGACAAAGGGCTAATTTTAGCCCTTTGTCTTCTTTTCAGTGTGATAGAAAACCTTTGCAGTCTAGGAAGGACGAGTACTGGCGCAGAGCGAATTTGACATTCGTGAGCACCGGAACGCAGGACTGACACCGAATGCGAGGGTTTGTCTACACGCTGAAACGACCCAATCAGGGTCGTTTTTTAATTAGGATAACTTCTCTCTAAACCATTCTTGAATAAAGGTCAGTCTTTGAATACGCTGCCCAGGGTGGCCGCTTCTCGATAAATCATGAGAAGCCTTGGGAAACTTGACTAATCTCGTGTCTTTTCCAAGTTCCTTCAATGCCACAAAAAGCTGTTCTCCTTGATCGACTGGGCAGCGGTAGTCTTCATCACTGTGCAGGATGAGAAGTGGTGTATTCACCTGTTTTACATACTTTAGCGGCGAACGATCCCATAGCTTATCAACAGAGTCATAAATATCCCCATCAATCTGCCATTTTGTAAAGAAATAGCCGATATCACTGATGCCATAAAAGCTAATCCAGTTCGAAATAGAACGCTGTGTAACAGCTGCACGGAAACGGTCTGTCTGTCCGACGATCCAGTTGGTCATAAAACCGCCATAGCTGCCGCCTGTTACGCCAAGCCTTGTTTCATCAAGAAAGTCATAGGCTTTGAGCACATGATCAACAGCCAGCATGACATCCTCATAATCAACGTCACCATAGCTGCCTCTTACCCGGTCTGTAAACATCTGTCCGTATCCATGACTGCCATGAGGATTGATGTACACAATCGCATACCCTTCAGCGGCGAGCATTTGAAATTCATGAAAATACGTATGACCGTACATCGCATGCGGCCCACCATGAATTTCTAAGATTAGTGGATATGTCTTCCCCTCTTCCATATGAGCAGGCTTCATAAACCAGCCATGTACAACGTCTCCTTCTTTTGACTGGAAAGAAATTGGTTCAGGTTCGGATATGACATGTTCCTTTAGAAAGTCATCATGCTCAAACGTGATTTGCTTGAGTGAGGATTCCCCTAAAGTCAGCTCATACAGCTCACTAGGCGAGACAGGCGAAAGACGGCTGATCAGCATTTTTGATTCGTCTGGATGAAGACTGAAATTCGTCACATGTTCTGCCTCTAAACGAACGGGATAGGCTAAGCCCTCAATAGAGAAATAATAAATTCCGGTACTCCCTTGATCAGAAACAAGCGCATAAAACCCCTGACTATCCTTTGTCCATTGTGGAAACTGATTGGCCTCACCCATAACACTATCCCCTGCCATACAGTTTCCTATATACATATCGAGCATTTCTGACAGTTGAACGGTCTTTTTCTCCTTCAGATCATACAGCCACAATGATGGGAAGGTTGCATTCTGAAATTCACGCTCGTGTCCAATGTACAACAGGCTTTCTCCATTTGGAGAAAATGATACGGTCGAGTAAGCGCCTGTTGATTGGGTGATTTTCTTGGATGTACCGTCCTCTAATGACAGGAGACAGATATCACTTATGTAAAACGTCTGCGGGTTGGATTGAATATAGGCGAGCCACTTCCCGCAAGGAGAGACGACATGATTCACATGATGATGCTGCTCACTCGTAACCGTCTCTACCTCCCCTGAGCAGACATCGATTTGTACAATTTGCGTCAGACGCCCGTCTAAAAAGCCTCTGCCATCTGCTTTATAAGTCAAATCATCATATACGGCCGGAGCAAAGTCATCGCACTCTTCCTTTTTTTCATCATGAACAGATTCTTCTTGTTTTAATGAGACCGCTGCATAAATGAACGCTCCATCCGGTGAAAATACAGGATGAGATACGCCGTAAGGAATATTCGTTAAAGTACGAATGCCGCCGCCATCGCTCTGAATGAGTGCGAGCTGAGGGACTTCCTTTGGCTTCTGCAAAATAAACGCAAGCTGCTTCCCGTCATTTGACCACACTGGCTGATGATGCTTTCCATCATCGAATGTCCATTGTGACAGCTCCCCTGTCCCTTCATCTCGAACCCATAAATGAATATTGTAATCATCCTTTTTTTCATTCACCGATACTTTTGTAAAAACAGCCTTTTTTCCATCTGGTGAATAGACTGGATGAGAAACAGACACGATTTGTGTTAAATCCTCTGCTGTTATCAATTTCTTCATCAATAGATCTCCCCCTTTTATGTATCAAAAATAGTTCGCTTCTCTAAATAATAATCCCTGCTTTTGTTGTGAAAAACAAGGATAAAAAAAGAACGTGCTCATTTATAGCACGTTCTTCATTTGATTCACAGAATGATGCTCGACGATGACACCTTCTACCGGCACCGTCAGCACATCTACTTCACAATGCGGGAAATTTTGGGCAAGCTGCTTTTTCAGCGCTTCTCCCTTCCCTTTTTCCACTAAGGTCAAAATAGTCGGCCCAGCACCGCTTAATGCTGTTCCATACGCGCCTTTTAATGAAGCAACGTGCTCCACCTTTGATAGCTCTGGGACAAGCATCGTGCGGTATGGCTGATGAAATAAATCTTTATTCATCATTTCCCCTACAAGCGGCCAGTTCTGTGTCATTAAGGCGGCAACAAGGACGTTACTCACTGCACTCGCACTCACGGCCTGTTTATAGGAAAAATCCTCTGGCAGGACATCACGGGCATCCTTTGTGAGCACTTCATAAAAAGGAATCACGACGACGACATCTACATCCACATGCTGCACTTTAACGGCATGTGTCTTGTCTTCTTCATGAAGACCGATGAGTAAACCACCGAATAAAGAGGCACCCGCGTTATCTGGATGACCTTCTACCTCACTTGCAAAAAAGAGTTTCTGATCATCGGTCATCTTTAATTCAAGCAACTGATTGGCGAGCTCAATAGCGGCGACAATGGCAGCAGCGCTGCTGCCCAGCCCCCTTGCTAATGGAATATTACTCCACACTTTGACATGAACAGGCGGGAGTGTTTTTCCAAAGTCATCTGCGACCTTTTTAGCTGTTTGGTAGATCAGATTATCGGTGCCTGATGGAATACCAGACACAACATCTGTTTCTGCTTCAAACAGCCAGCTATCATGGTCATAGACCGATAGCTTTAAATAGCGGCTGAGCGCCATTCCGACTGAGTCAAAGCCTGGTCCTAAGTTGGCAGTGCTTCCCGGTACTGTGATTGAAAAAAGCATGGAGGCGTTACTCATACGCGTGCGGCCTTTTCTAAATGTTCAAGAATTTGATCTTCATCTGCATCTAGTGTGACCGGTTTGATGTGTGAAATATCAATCGCCGAATTCGGATCTTTTAATCCGTTTCCTGTCAGTACAGCGACGACTTTACTGCCTGGCTTAATTTCTCCAGATTTCACTTGTTTGAGCACACCTGCAATTGATGCACAAGACCCTGGCTCTGCAAACACACCTTCTTCACGTGCGATCAATTGATAGGCATGAAGAATTTCTTCATCTGTCACTTCATCAATTTTCCCGTTCGATTCATCTGCCGCTGCTACAGCTTGCTTCCAGCTTGCAGGGTTTCCGATGCGAATGGCTGTTGCGACTGTTTCTGGCTGCTCAATGACTTCATTTCGAACGATGGCTGCAGCACCTTCTGCTTCAAAACCACGCATGACTGGCAGTCCAGTGCCTTTTTTCTCATGATATTCTTTGAAGCCTTTCCAGTACGCTGTAATATTCCCCGCATTTCCAACAGGAATCGCCAGTACGTCCGGTGCGGAGCCTAGCTGCTCACAGATTTCAAATGCCGCTGTTTTTTGTCCTTCAATTCGGTATGGATTGACGGAGTTAACAAGTGCGATCGGTGCTTTTTCACAGATGCTGCGGACAATTTTAAGTGCATCATCAAAGTTGCCGTCAATGGCAATGATCTCTGCTCCGTACATGACAGCCTGCGCCAGCTTACCGAAGGCAATTTTTCCATCTGGAATGATGACAATACATTTCATATCAGCGCGCGCCGCATAAGCTGCCGCTGCTGCAGACGTATTCCCTGTCGATGCACACATGATCGTATCATTGCCTTCTTCTTTTGCCTTTGCGACGGCCATGACCATCCCGCGATCCTTAAAAGAACCTGTAGGGTTGACGCCTTCTGTTTTCACATGAAGTTCAATTCCTAGTTTTTCGGAAAGCTTTGCGAGATGAATCAGCGGTGTGTTTCCTTCATTTAATGTTAGTTTAGGTGTTTGTTCGTTTACTGGTAAGAATTCTTGAAATTCTTCAATGAGTCCATTCCACTTCATCAGCTTAAACCGTTCCCTTCTACTCGGTACGTGCTCTTCACTTGAACCACCACGTCGAGATCGTTTAATGTTTGCAGGATATTTGAGAAATCTTCTTCTGATGTCTGATGTGTAATAATCACAATTTCAGCCAGCTCATCATGCCCTTTGACAGGAAGCTGCAGGATCTTTTCAAAGCTGATGCCTCTTTCAGAAAAAATCGATGTAATGCGGGAGAAAGCTCCGACTTGATCTCTCACATGTATTCTTAAAAATTGCTGAGCAAATACTTCGGATGATGATTTGATTTTCTTCTCAAATTGCGGTGCAATAAATCCACTGCCATTCACACCAAGACGCATGTTTTTCATAACAGCGACTAAATCTGAGACTACAGCTGTTGCCGTTGGCAGGCTGCCTGCTCCAGGTCCGTAAAACATCGTTTCTCCGACAGCACTTCCGTAAACATAGACAGCATTAAATTCATTGTTGACGGAAGATAACGGGTGATGATCAGGAAGTAAAGTTGGCTGTACGCTGACCTCCACTTTCTCTCCGTCTCTTTGGGCAATTCCAATCAGCTTCATTGTATAGCCAAAACGTTTACTGAAATTAATGTCCTCATCCGAGATGTCCGAGATGCCTTTCACTTTCACATCCTCTAAGTCTACATTCATGGAAAAGCCGAGTCTTGCCAGGATGGCCATCTTTCTTGCCGCATCTAGCCCTTCTACATCCGCCGTCGGATCTGCTTCTGCAAAGCCAAGATCCTGCGCTTCTTTTAATACATCTTCATACGCGCTTTTATCGACATTCATTTTTGTTAAAATAAAGTTCGTTGTCCCGTTCACGATTCCCATCATTTTTGTGATGCGGTCAGAGGCTAAACCTTCCTCTAGTGTACGCAAAATCGGAATCCCACCTGCGACACTTGCTTCATAGTAAAGGTCACAGCCGTTTTCTTTTGCTACATGTAAAAGCTCTGTGCCATATAGCGCCATTAAATCCTTATTGGCTGTAATGACATGCTTCTTCTCATTTAATGCATCTATTAAATATTGTTTTGTCTCTTCAATGCCGCCCATCACTTCAATAATGACGTCGACCTCTGGATCTCGAATCACATCGTATACTTCAGTTGTGAAGACCTCTCTTGCCACATCCACATCTCTTTTTTTATCGGGATTGCTCACAAGCACTTTTTGTATTAATACCGGACAGCCGATCTGGTGCATTAATTTATCCTGATGATCTTGAATAATCTTAACGACACCGCTCCCCACTGTTCCTAATCCTAGTAGTCCAACTCGAATTGCCTTCACCTGAAATTCCACCTTTCTCCGTAAATGTCCTCTCTAAAAAGACATTTGTTAACCTAACACAGACATTCAATGTACACACATTATAAAGGGGTATCCTCATTTTGACAAGGTAATAAAATAAGAGAATATGAGAATGAAACCGCTTAACAGCTATTTATATCAAGATTCTATATTTTCAAAATATTTTTGTAAGAAAAGCTCCCGAAGCCGGGAAGCTTGAGATTACGCCTGAACTGGCGTTTTGGCTTGCTGATCTTGCAGGACAAGCGCAATATTTTCAGCACATAAATGCATCATGTTTTTTCTCGTTTCAACACTCGCACTTCCGATATGAGGAAGCACTGTCACATTTGGTAATGTCGTTAACGGGTGATCTGAGCTGACTGGCTCCTTGCTAAATACATCCAGACCTGCTCCTGCAATTTTTCCTGTCGTGACAGCATCATATAAAGCATCTTCGTCTACCGTCTGCCCTCTGGAAACGTTGATGAAGTAAGCCGTGTTCTTCATCTGCTCAAATGCTTTCTTATTAAACATTTCTTTCGTTTCAGGCGTTAAAGGCGTTAAACAAACGATGAAATCAGACTGCGTAAGCAGCTCATCAAATGCGGCATAGGTCACACCTAGTTGCGCTTCTGCTTCTGGCTTTCTTGAACGATTATGATACAGAACATTCATATCAAAACCTTTTGCCCGCTTGGCCAGTGCGGTTCCAATACTGCCCATTCCGACAATCCCTAACGTTTTATGATGCACATCAGCACCAGCTAGAAGAAGCGGTCCCCAGCCTGTCCAGTTCCCATCCTTAATCCAATCACTCGCTTCGACAATTCGTCTTGCTGACGCCATCAAAAGCGCAAAGGCTAAATCAGCCGTCGATTCTGTTAAGACGTCCGGTGTATGACATACCGTGATCCCGTGCTTTTTAGCTGCCTTTAGATCAATATTGTCATAGCCGACCGCGAGATTCGCGACCACTTTTAGATTTGGAGCATTTGATAAAAGTGCCTCATCTACTTGATCTGACAGCATCGTGAGCAGCCCATCTGCTTGAGCCGCTTGTTTTTCTAACTCTTCTCTTGGACACGGCTCATCCTCGCTCGTCCACATGTCAATATGAGCGACTTCTTTTAATGGTGTAAGTGTTGTTTCATCTAGCTTTCTTGTGATATAGACATAAGGTTTCGTCAAGAAGAACACTCCTTTGGTTGATTTCTTTAAGCATAACGAAAAACGCCTCAAGAGAAAAGAGACGTTTCGTCTGTTCACTGAAACTTCAAATCAGCGGATTGATGAATCCATCCAACAGGAGGAATGAGATGCCCACCGCTGCGCATGGCACTCAATTCTTGAAACACCTTGAGAAAATATTCGTAGCGGTTCGCATCATTTAAAACGTAATCTAATCGTTCTTCATAATAAGATTTTTCATTTTCTCCTGACATATAATAACCTTCGACAATTTCAAAATAATGAAGCGGAAACAGAAGACGGCTGTACAGCAGACGCTTTGAAAATGATGAAAGAGGCGTAACCTGCTCATATTGCTGCAAAAAGGAAAATCCCTCTTCAATTAAATCCTCCTTATGCTGGACAAAGGTTTCTCTTAAATATTCCGCGATATCTCTTGTTGGATGGTCAAATACCCAGTCAACAGGTAAACGAAGCGGCTGCTCATGTGGCCAGGTCATACGTGAAAAGCGCTGATGACAAACAGTACCTGAATCACATTCTTTCGGTTCATCATCAAGCTCTGTATCCACTAAATATTGAATGGCATTTTCCGTTAATCCGAGATAATACGGAAAGGATTCAATAAATTTCTTTTCAAATCGTTCAAGTGGTTTTTGATGCATTTGCTGCATCCAAAAGCCTTCCAGCTGGTCTAACCGTTTTGCCCATAATTCCTTCCAAGCTCCGACACGTTTTGTTTCAGACACCTCATAAGGAAACCCTCTCCCTCTGACATGAAAAGCCGCCAGCTCTGGTGCGTGCTGAAATGAGCGGCTTGTAACCCGCGGTGCTGCCTTTAATAGAGCGTACAGTTCTTTTCCATGGGTAAAAGTCGGTTTCTCTTCGTTTGTTAATTCAAACACGGCAACGTATGGGTCACCGTCATTCAGTAAATACTGACTGATATGATAAAGCTCTGTGAGTTCTTCTTCTCGCAAATGAGACACGGGAACAATGATGAAGAGAGCTTTCGCCGTTTGAAAGCTCTGATAACTGCCATATGGCATAAATTGACGCACATCAATACCAAATGTGTGATAAATGGTTTCTTTCATGATTTCACCTGCGTTCATAAAATCAGTCTCTTATCATATCGTAGTCGCAGGTTGAGGGATTTATGAATACTATTTACTATCCGAAGCTTTTTCACACGTTGTGGACAAATTACGAGGATTGGGTGAGGAACATGCCGCATCATCATGAGATGAACGAAGTAGAAAAAACAGCAAGACGCCGTTTACAAGAACGAGGCGTAACCATTCAAGATATAGCAGACCTTGTCTTCTTTTTACAGGAAAAATATCATCCTGGCTTAGACATGACAGAGTGCATCCACAATGTGGAACGTGTCATCGCAAAACGTGAAGTCCAAAATGCCATCTTAACAGGCGTTGAACTAGACGTTCTCGCTGAGCAAAAAAAGCTGACAGAACCGCTGCAATCCATTCTTGAAACAGATGAAAGTCTATATGGGGTTGATGAAATTTTATCCTTTGCCATCGTTAATATTTATGGCTCCATCGGCTTTACGAATTACGGATATATCGATAAAGAAAAACCAGGGATTCTTGGGAAACTCAACGATAAATCCTCAGGCGAATGCCACACCTTTTTAGATGACATTGTCGGTGCTATTGCTGCGGCAGCATCAAGCAGACTGGCACATAGTGCGAGAAATGCAGAATAAAACACAAAAGAGGACGTGCGTCTCACGCTTGTCCTCTTTTCATTAAGATAATCGTTCAATCCACTCAGATAATGAATCAATGACATAGGTTGGCTGTTTGTCATATTTCTGAAGCAGCTCCTTTGTCGTGACGCCTGTATGGACAAGCAGTGTATCCATCCCTGCATTCATCCCTGCCATAATATCGGTATCATAGTTATCGCCCACCATGAGCGTCTCTGACACATCTGTCCCGAGCACCCGCATGGCCTGTTCCATAATGATAGACTCTGGCTTTCCGATAAATGTTGGCTGCACTGTTGTTGTAACCGTCAGCACAGATGTTAACGATCCATTTCCAGGTAACAGCCCTCTTTCTGTCGGAATGGCAATATCTCCATTTGTTGAAACAAATTGTGCACCTTGACGGATCGCAATGGCTCCTACCGCTAGTTTTTCATATGTAATACCGCGGTCTATTCCAACGACAACGAAATCAGCGTCTTCTTGACCAAACGACAAGCCTTTTTCTTCGATGGCCTGCTGAATGCCTTCTTCTCCGATCACATACACCGAGGCATCTTTCTTTTGTTCTGCGATATAGTTTGCCGTCGCCATACTTGTTGTAAAGACTTGCTCTTCCGTTGCTGGAATATCGAATGAAACCAGTTTCTCTGCTACTTGCTTCGGTGTGCGTGAAGAGTTATTCGTGACAAACAAATAAGGGATGTTCAACTCATTTAACTTGTGAACAAATTGCCCCGCCTCTTCAATCTTTTCTGTTCCTTTATACATCGTCCCGTCTAAATCAATTAAATAGCCTTTGTATTTCATGCTGCTTACAACTCCAATGGTTTATTTAAACGCTGATACTGGTCCAAGCTCCTGCTCCAAGTAAGTGCGAATTCGATTCGGGAAGACTTGCAGCGCCTGTTCTACCTCACTGATGACCTGCAACAAATCGTGATGAACCACTTCTTGGTATTGCTGAACAAGTGTTTTACGGCACGAGACCAGTTTTTTCAGGTGAGTGCCTTCTTCTGTTGGTACAACCTTTTCGTCCACAAGAATATCCATGATGTCGTCATAGCTTCCCGGGTCCCGCATGATAAAGCCGTCAATCATATCATTTCCTGTATCAAGAATACATTCGACGAGCAAATGAACAATTCGTTCCAGCGCTTTTTTTTCTAAAGGGCTTGACCATGTTTGATGACTGCGCATCAAATCATATTGCTCCTCAAAAAAACGTAATGTCTCTTCAATCTTCTTTCTGTCTACGAAATACATCATGACGCTCCCCTTTGCGTTATTTTCTAATCCGCTTTAAGACAAAATAGGCACAGCCAAAATTACAGTATTCATAAATGTATTCATCGAGTGTACTGATTTTTGTATCGAATGTGGCCTTTTGGTTTTGGTCATCAAAAAACCCCTTCAGCCTAAGCTGGTTGTAGCCCCAATCCCCCACAATATAATCATACTTATTTAAAATATCTGAGTACCTTGCTTTAAACGCTTCCTCATCAAAGCCGTCTTTGATTTCTCTGACAAGATCAAAGGTAGCATTCTGAATGACGATCATCTTCTCACCTCTTTTTAAACGATCCATCTTTAATGATAATTCATTGGAACAACTCCATCAATTGCTAAAGCATGTTTTTTCCGATTTAGCCGAAGCTAAAGAAAAAAGGAGGTCACATTTATGATGAAACAACTCACAGCCACTATTCTCCTATGCATGCTTTTAGGCGGGTGCGGCTTTCAATCAGGCATGAACCGGCAAGTGGATGAAGATTCTTCCAGCAAGACAATCCGCCTGTCTGATCGTCATGAAGGAAATAATTCCAACATGCCAGAAGCAGATACGAATCGAGCAGGCTATGTTCGTTATCAGCGCCAGCAAGTAACCGATCAAAAGGAAAGAACCCCTGCTTTAAATCGTGAGCACCTTGCCCACGTGATTACAAGTTTAGCCATCCAGCTGCCAAATATAAAGGATGCAGCAACACTTGTCACAGACGAGGATGCCCTCATTGTGTATCGAACAGGCAACAAAAACCGAGATGAATCAGCCGATCAAGTGAAAAAAACAGCGGTTTCTGTTCTCCCTCGTTATTATCATGTGTACGTCTCTGATAACCCAGAGCACTTTCAATCCATTGCCAATTTTTCACGTCTTCAAACCAATTCACGTGATTTTGATCAAATTTTAACAAAAACGATTCAACAAATGAAATACTCTCCTCAAGGCGGAGACATTTCAACGAAAGAAGATGCCAATGGCATGACGAATTCCGATCGGACCATGAGACGAAACGCACCTTACGGCCAAAATTAATACGAGAAAAAACGCCAGAGAGCTCTGGCGTTTTCTTTGTTATGCTTGCGCCTGACGCTTCTTAGACGCTTCGTTTACTTGTTCGTCTGCATGATAAGAAGAACGGACAAGCGGTCCAGCTTCACAGTGGCTAAAGCCTTTTGACATGGCAATTTCCTTCAGCTCTGCAAACTCATCTGGATGGTAGTATTTTTGCACTTTCAAATGCTTTTTCGACGGTTGTAAATACTGACCAATTGCCATGATGTCAACGTTATTGGCAAGAAGATCATCCATAACTTCAATGATTTCTTCCTTCGTTTCACCAAGTCCAATCATAATGCTTGATTTCGTTGGAATGTCAGGCTGCATTTCTTTTGCACGACGCAAGAATTCCAATGAACGATCGTATGTAGCCCGTGCACGAACTCTTGGTGTTAACCTGCGTACTGTTTCAATATTGTGATTTAAAATATCAGGGCGTGTATCCATTAACGTTTTCAAATTATCATAATTGCCACCCATGTCTGAAGGGAGAACTTCAATTGTTGTGAATGGACTTTTTCTTCTAATAGCACGAACAGTTTCAGCAAATACACCTGCTCCGCCATCTTTTTGGTCATCCCTTGCAACCGCTGTTATAACAGCGTGCTTTAAATTCATCAAAGCCACTGAATCTGCCACGCGTTCTGGCTCTTGCAAGTCTAATTCAGTAGGAAGTCCGGTTTTCACCGCACAGAAACGGCATGCGCGCGTACAAACAGATCCGAGGATCATAAATGTAGCAGTTCTTCTCACTGCCCAGCATTCGTGAATATTCGGACATTTCGCTTCCTCACAAACGGTATGCAGGTTGTTTTCCCGCATCATTTTTTTCAAACCGGTATAGTTTTCATTCGTATTCAGCTTAATTTTAAGCCAGTCCGGTTTTCTTACGTGCTCTTCCTTCTTTGCCAATTCCATCATCTCCATATGAATTCGTTAAAGGTGCATATACAATCATCTTCCTGCTATATACGATGGATGCAGCTATTGCCGCAAAAAATTGAATCTTCGGCCTAAGGCCTTTTCTTTAGACACTTTAACATAGTACAGATTGAACAACAAGGGAATGAGCTGCAAAAATACCCAAAAGACTCCTAAAATAACAGAAGAAAATTACTAACATTTTCTTCTTATGAAATAACGTGATCAAACCACACTAAACGGTAGAAGAGATGTTCGAAGAAAGGAGATGGACGTTTGTGAAAGTGGTTTTAGCGATCATCATCGCTCTTTCAATGATTCCCGCACCAGTCCATGCACAAGGGACAAACAAACAGCCCGATGAATTAAAACAGCGAATGGCACTGTATGAAAAGATCGCCATCACCACACAGGTTCCGTGGTATGTACTTGCTGCGGTTGATCAGTATGAACACAATATACGCAAAAGCAGAAGAGATTTACCAAAACAAACAGGTGTGATTGGCATCTACATTCCCCGGGAAATGTGGATAGGACCAGAAAATCCTAATAAGCAGGATACCTCTCCATTAAGCATTAAAGTGTTTGACGGTATTGGGCTTGATGGAAATGGGGATGGAAAAGCGGAAATCGATAACGATGAAGATGTCCTGTTCACGTTTGCTCAATACTTGCTTCATTACGGCAGCAGCATCGACCAATTAAAAATCGCGCTGTGGGATTATTACGGACGTGATCTAACCGTTGGAATCATTTCATCTTTTATGAAGCTCTATCAGCATTACGGCCATCTTGACCTTGGAAAGCATGCGTTTCCTCTTCCGGTTGGAGCTGACTACAGCTACAGGAGTACATGGGGTGATGCGAGAGGCTTTGGAGGCAGAAGAATTCATGAGGGCACTGATCTTTTTGCTCATTACGGTCTTCCTGTTCGTGCGACATCGTACGGCGTGATTGAAATGAAAGGCTGGAATCGCTTTGGCGGCTGGCGGATCGGCATTCGAGATATTCATAATCATTATCATTATTTTGCCCACTTAAATGGCTTTGCAAAAGGACTCAAAGCTGGGCAGATTGTAGAACCTGGTCAAGTCATCGGATCAGTCGGAAGCTCCGGTTACGGTCCACCTGGCACAGCAGGAAAATTCCCGCCACACCTCCATTACGGCATGTATAAAGACAATGGACGAACTGAATGGTCGTTTGATCCTTATCCTCATTTAAGGGCATGGGAAAGAGCCGAGCGGAAACGTCATTAAATAAAAGGAGAAGTTTAGCGATACCGCTTGCTTCTCCTTTTGATATGTATCAACATTTCCCAGGTCATCATTTGTCTACTATTACTGCTTATGCTTCTCTTTCAATCCTAAAACTAAAAAAAGAATACCCATAATGAAAAAAAGGAGATACACAACTGTTACTTCAAGTGGAATCATGTCAAACATCCCTCTAAATAAGTCGACACTCAAACTGTCACTCCCAGCTAATAATATCGATGCTGACATATATTTAGCACTAAATACAATGGCAAATACTAAAAAACAAAATCCGCTTACATGAATTTTCTTCATATCAATCAAATCCTCCTCTCACTTTCATAACTGACGATCGTGAAAAATCAGCCTTCAGGATAGCTACACTATTCAAAAAGGAAAACAATGAACATTTATCATGGCACGCGATTCGTATGGAATCAAGTGGTTAATTAGGATAAGATGAACAGATCACATAAATAAGTCTAAGCATCGCAGCCAATGAAAGATTACTTCACAAAGAGTAGTTAGGGGGTTGTTTTTTGAAAAGAGGAATGACCTTTACCATTCCAAATGAATACGGAGTCTTCCTTGGAGAAGTGCTAAAACCGATCGACATCACCAAATTCAGCTGGCGAATCGATACCGAAGACTCGAATATACTAGTTGATGGCGAAAAAGATGAAGAACTTTTTCCTGAAGGTAAAACAGAAATGGACGGTATAGAACTCAAACACCTCATTGAAAACAAGACGTATTATATGATTTTCGCCGATTTACAAGCATATCCAAAAGGGACATTGTCTCATATTAAGACCTATGAAGAATTTATTGAAAGCCAATGCGAGCTTGTTCTTTTAGTGGCCGATTGCTCCTATGTTACGATCTATTGCAAAAATAAGGGAACACTCGAATGGCTATACAAGAATGCAGTTGAATGTGGATTTGAAGACGTGACCTATATCACCGATGAAAATGATGCAAGGACAAGACTGTCTGTTTCGTAACAACAAAACGTTCATCACAAAAACACTATATGCAATCACAGCGTATGAAAAAAACAGCCCAATTCGTCCATTGGGCTGTTATTCTTTCTTCTCCTTTTTTTCTGGCAGAACAATCGATGGAGCGCCTGAATTTGTTCCGCTGCCATTATAATAATCTGGGACGTCTCCTTGAACGGCTTGGATGGAGACAGGCACGGAATTTTTGACGACGATGGTTTCTGAGGCGAATGGGATGATGACTCTCACCTTCACCTCAATGAGCACACTAATATCAATCAAGGCATTGTTAATGCCATATGGCTTGATGTTTTTTTCAACGTCTGTATGCGGGTCACCAATGACACTGAATCGTACAGGCACTTTTGGTCCTAGGTTGGCGATAAGTGCATTTCCGGACGCTTGCCCAAGCGGAATGTTATATATAATGCCGTCATGTCCATCTGTTTGATCTTTTAATGCTTCTTTTGCCTCTTTTTGAAAATTCCCCTTTTCAATGTCCTCTAGATTTTTTTGAAGGTGACGTGACAGGTCAGCCATTGCTTTCGATGTTGCTTGCGCATTGAAGTCGATGGTTGTTACTTTGCCGTTCTCACTTGTATTCATCACAACCATATCCTTCATATTCTCCTGATCATCTGCAAAATCCTGAACAGAATATTGGATGAGATGATTGGCAATTCGTTCTGTTTCTAGTTCAGCAATGTGAATCAACGTTGGTTTAATGGAACGATTGATGAAGAATAGGCTAATGACAGTTGAGAGCACAAAAAATAATACGGCAAGCAGCATGACGTAACGAAATGGCAGAGGGCCCTTTTTATAGGGGCGATAACGGCGGTTCAATCTCAATAAAAAATCCCCCCTTCTCCATTACAAGTGTATGCAGACAGGCGGGGGGATAGGAATCATCTGTACATTTTATTTCACCATTTTTAATAATGCATCTCTTCCAATTGTGCCAGCATGAATGCCGAGTGACTCAGCGGCATATGTCACAGATTCTAAAGGTGCATCCAGCAATTGCTCGATGGTTCTTACACCGACTGCTCTTCCTGCGATGATTCCTCTATCTGCAAGCTTTTCATTTAGGAGCCCGACATCAAGTGCACCACACATAATATAACCATGCTCATTTGTCACTGCCATGAAATTGGTCTTTGGCAGTTTGACGGTGACGGCTGTAAAGGAATGGCCATCAATTGTAATAGGTGTTAAATTCACCATATCCCTTCACTCCCTTCAACACAATCTATGTGAAGGGAGGGCAAGTGTTGTTAGGCTGGAGCGGATTTCACTTTGCGTCCTTCAATCGCCAGCTCAGGACATCACGTAAAAATTCCGGCATGAAATATTCGATGTGTTCATGGTCACGTATATGAGGAAAAAGAGAACCAAGTGTATACATATCCACTGTGCCAACCGTATAGGAATCATCTTCTTTGACGAGTCGATCGTTTACATAGACCTCTTTTACTCGTTTGGTTTCGCCCTCTTCTAATGAATAAGTCAAACCGCTGTATAGCATTTTTCCCATTAATTCTCCTCTGAATCCAAAGCCTTTGATGCGCAGTTGTTCCATTTTTTCTTCACAGCCACGAGAAACTGTTTCGATCAATTGCTTCCCAGTAAGCGTCACCCGGATTGGATTAATGGGGTGCGGGCATATCCGGTGAATGTCTTCTCTAGTGACGATGCCAGCCTCTAATGAATCAAGCACCATCCCTGCATTCATCATGCCGATATCTGCCTCGCACCATTCTTTAATGGCATCTGTTAAAAGTTGCGGAAGCTGGGAGTCATCAAACCACTTTGTTTCGAGCTTTGATTTAATGGATGTCACTTTTTCCTGCATGAGTGACTTCGCTCGTCTTTCTGCTTTCTGTAAAGTCATGATCGCTTCATCGGATTCGCTGATCAGCTGGTCCACTGATTGCACCGTCGCTTTTTTCTCGATGAGCTCGCTACTCGCTGTGTCAATGGTCAGCTCGACACAGCCAATATAATGCCCATACTTTTCAGCACATGCAAGAAGAACGCCATTATCCATTTCGCCCTGTTCTAAAAGATGATGCGTATGTGAGCCTAAGATGATGTCGATTTCCGGGAAGTCATGGGCTACCTCTCGATCATGGATGATGCCTAGATGGGAAAGAAGAACAATGACATCGGCTTGTCCTTTCACTTCTTGCAGCATCTCCCGTATGCTCTCAAATGGGTCTGTAATGTCCCAGCCCAGCTTTTCATAGACAGGTGTATACGCAATGGTCACCCCTAAGACGGCGATCTTCAGTCCATTGTTCAACGTGATCACTTCATAAGGCTTTGCCCACGATGGTCTTTTGCCTTTTTCAAATAAATTAGATAAAATCACCGGGAATTGCGCGTCTTTGTACAATTGGTCGAGCCGCTCATGAGGCAACGTAATGCCTTCATTATTACCAATTGTGACGCCATCATAGCCAAGCTGATTGAGGAGTTTGACATTCACTTTTCCATAATCCGCTTCTGATACAAGGTTTACTCGATCCATATGATCGCCAATATCAAATAAGAGCATCTGATCGTGAACTTGACGCTTTTCTTCAATATAAGCTGCGATTTTTGGCCAATTTTCAAAGTGGCTGTGCAAGTCGTTTGTATGATATAACCATAGCTTCTGCAGCATGTTGATCTCTCCCTCAAGTTGTCACTGAACCGTCTCGTTCAAGTTGAAAGCCGCAGCTCTCGTTTAACTAAATAAATCTAACTGCTTCGGGGATAAGCTTGAATACGTCAAATCCAGCAAATCAATCATTTGCTGGCCATTCGCTGCCGCATCTCCGCCTGAGTTATTATTAAATACGACATATACATCTTTCGATTGTTGATGCAGGATGTCGAGGTTCTTTTTCCATTCCTTTAGTTCAGCTTCATTATATAAATATAAGTAACGAACTTCACGCCAGTTCTCATGATCTGCCGGGTGAAGCCAGCCTTGTTTATTTCTTCCGTGGAAACGGACCAATGTTTTGTCACGGTGTGTGGCTTTTATGACTGGCGGTATAGACCCTTCTCCGACTTGCGGTTCATCACAGACGGAATGAATCCACCCTTCTTTCTCCATAAAGGATAAGGTTTGTTCATAAAACTCGTCTGAAAACCAAGTTCGGTTTCGGAATTCGAGTGCACAAGGAATGTCCCCCATCTTCTCCTTACACCATCTTAAATAGTGGACGTGCTCCTTTTTGCAATCAAACCATGGTGGAAATTGAAACAGAACCATCGCCAGTTTCCCTGCTCGAATGAGAGGAGTCAGTGAAAGAATAAAGGCGTCAAACATTTCTTCCTTTGAAGCAAACGGGATCTCGCCTCTTTGATGCCCGGTCATTCCTTGATATGCTTTCACAACAAATTGAAAGGCGTCTGGCGTATCTTTTATCCATTTTTCATGGTTCCGCTCAGGCTGAACAGCATAAAAGCTTGCATCCAGTTCCACAATGGGAAACGTTGATGCGTAGTGAAACAGCTTTTGAGAGCTGCCGATTCTCGGCGGGTACAGACTGTCATGATCGCCCCAGCCAGTTAATCCGATATAAATCATCTATCTCACCTCTTGCCACTTGCTTGTCTAAACGGATTTTCCCATTGAAAGTCTTTGTTTCTTGGGATACCCATCTTTCTGAAAGAAATTCTTCTGTCTACAACATATCATATTTACCCATTTTTCTGAATGAAGATGACTGATGTGATGTTGCCCTGCCATCTTTTTTGTGATATTACATCACAACTTTCTATCTAAATTGAATGGAGCTGATAACATAAAATTGATATCAGAGACTTTGACAGCGATTGTCCATTTTTTTATTCATCTTCACCAAAGGCTTCAGCTCTAAAAAAAAGGAGAATGAGTGGATATGAACATTGTCGATCATCATGTTGAAGCATTGCAAAAAGTGGCCCAAAGAATTCATCAGCCTGTCTATTTGATCAATCAGTATGGACGTATTCTTTTCACCTCATCCCAAGGTATGACAAACCCAGATTGGATACAAATGCTCCGCTCGTTTCACAGTACGCAGCAGGATTATTTTTCTATGGTTCATTCAAAAGAAAGCGTTTCTGTTTTTCCTATCTATATAAACGAACAAGCTTATGATTATTTAGTCGTTCCCGCCTTCATTCATCCTCAAGACGACATGGGGCTGCATTTGATAATTGAACAAGCTGCACATGCCATGTCCATTTCACGCATCAAACAACATGCCATCAAGCAATCGACAGAGCGAGCCAAAAATGAATGGTTTCGCAAATGGATGGAGGGCACGATTTTCCCAGAGCAAGATGTCACCCGCCTGGCACGCATGTTTGGATTAAACACAACGATTCCCTATCTATGTATCGTCTGTCAACTTGATCAGAGCAGTCATTTCACTTGTTTCCTTAAGCAGCAAACCCTTGTAGATGATGTGTTTGATTTACTTGAAAGCACCCTTTCGCACTGTCCATATCCCGCCTTTCTTTTTGTCAAAGGAGATATCGGCATCTTCCTTATAGAAGAGACTGGCGGGTGGCAGGCAATGAACAAATCGATCTGCTCTTTTTTAAAACAAATGCAGATCCTTATTAAACAGCATGTGAATGCCACCATTTCCTTTGGTGTGAGCTTAAGCGGTTATCTCATCACCGATCTGCCAAAAGGATTCAGTGAAGCTTCCCATGCTCTGCAATCAGGCCAGCTCTCATTACGAGCTGAATATATTCAGTTCTATCAAGCAAAAGATGTGTCAGATTTACTGAAGCTCATCCCAGCAAAAGATTTAACAACATTCTATGAGCAGTACCTCCACCCATTATATGAACAATCACAAGTCGATCCAAACCTTCTCCACACCTTATCTGTTTATGTCGAAACACATTGCCATATTTCAGAAACAGGCAAACGTTTATCTGTTCATCGCAACACCGTGATATATCGACTGGAGAAATGTGAAGAACTGCTCCAGATCAGCCTAAAAGATCCTGATGCAACATTGCGCTTGCGATTAGCTTTGCGGATTCAAAAGCACCTTTCATCCGATTCCAATTGAATCTTTTTTTCTTACGCCTCATATATTTTGGAGGAGAAATGTGAATGACAAGGAGTGGTGTCAAATGGATGAGGAGATTCGTCACATCCCGCAACCGATTCGAGACGATGGAGCCGGCGCAACCGATTTAGGCCCGCGAGACGTTCTGCGCGATATGGAGAATCCAGATATGTTCGTTCCCCCTAAAACGGATGCGGGGACGATTCCTAATTTAAAATTTTCATATTCTGATACACATATGCACTTGAATCATGGCGGCTGGTCGAGGGAAATTACTGAGCGAGAGCTGCCTGTTTCAACAACGATTGCTGGTGTGAACATGCGGCTTATGCGCGGAGGTGTTCGTGAGCTTCATTGGCATAAGCAGGCGGAATGGGCATATATGATTTTAGGCAAAGCCCGGATCACATCTGTAGATGCAGAAGGACGGAATATGATCGCTGATGTAGAAGAAGGAGACTTGTGGTATTTCCCGCCCGGTATTCCGCACTCCATTCAAGGTCTTGAGGATGGCTGTGAGTTTCTCCTTGTGTTTGATGATGGTGCTTTTTCTGAATTTGATACGTTCACGATCACAGACTGGTTTGCTCATACACCAAAAGACATTCTTTCTGCTAATTTCGGCGTGCCAATCAAGCTGTTTGACCGCATTCCACATAAACAGCGCTATATGTTTCAAGGCTCTTCACCGGCATCCATTGAAAGCCAAACAGTCTCTGATCCATACGGCGGCATCAAACCGCCATTTACCCACCAGCTCCTTCGTCAAAAACCAATCGTGACCTCTGGTGGAACCGTACGAATCGTCGACTCACGCAATTTTCCAGTATCTAAAACCATTGCTGCTGCACTTGTGGAGGTAAAACCTGGCGGGATGAGAGAAATGCACTGGCACCCGAATAATGATGAGTGGCAATACTATTTAACCGGCACAGCCAAAATGACGGTTTTTGGAGCAGGCGGGACAGCTCGCACCTTTAATTACAGAGCAGGTGATGTTGGTTATGTTCCTTTCGGGATGGGGCATTACATACAAAATATCGGGCAAACGAGCCTTTGGTTTCTAGAAATGTTTAAAAGCGATCGATTTGCTGATATTTCATTGAACCAATGGATGGCCTTAACCCCTCCTCAATTAGTGAAGGAGCATTTGCATGTAGACGATGCATTGATTCATGCGTTGCATAAAGAAAAATCACCAGTCGTGAAGTATGATCGATGACGAAAAAAACCGATCCATTTGTGCTGATCGGTTTTTTCTATGCTGTCTTTACGATACGGCATGGGAATGTTGCTGCGCTTTTTTCGCCCATAAAATAGAAGCAATGAAACTCATACAAAGCACCAGCGTTCCAAACATAAAAGGCAGCTCAATATTCACATCAAATAAAATACCCGCAAGACTTGGCCCGACGATATTCGCAAGGCTCATAAAGGAGGTATTGAGGCCGCCTGCTACCCCCTGCTGATTCCCTGCCATTTTAGAAAGTAATGTATTAAGAGCTGGACGAACAAACGAGGTGGCTGATAAAAATAAAATGGAGCCCGTAAAAATGAGCCAAAAGGAAGGAGCAAAGCGGCAGGCGATCAGCATAAACGCCGCAGCTAAAAGGGCATAACGGACGACACGCATTTCGCCAAATCGTTTCACAAAGGTATTTACTAAAGCACCTTGAACGATGACACCCGCAAGTCCAGCTACCGTAATGACAAATGCAATATCCTTCGGTGTAAAGCCATGTTTTTGGTCCACATATAAGCCAAAGATCGATTCAAAATGAATGATTCCGAAATTCAAAACAAAGGCCAAGATAAACAAAAAACCGTATGGTGTTTTTAAAGCCTGAATCATCTGCGTAAAAGGATTGAAATGAAGCTCTTTATTCAATCGTGCTTCTTCCTGCTTTTCCTTTGTTAAAGTTTCAGGTAAGAACAAGAAAGACAACAGCGTCGACAGGGCTGCAAAGGAACCAGCGATGAGGAAAGGAAAAGCAATCCCAAACTCAACCAAATAACCCCCAACACCCGGTCCAATGACAAAGCCTAACGTCATTGCTGCACTAAATAGCCCCATTCCTTTCCCTCGATCCTTTTCACTTGTGATATCAGCAATGTAGGCAAACATGGCGGGCATCAGCAGCGCACCAGCAGCTCCGCCTAAAAACCGAGACACAAACAGCATCCAAAGCTGATCGGCAAATGCAAAAATAAATTGAGCTACCGTAAAGCCGGCAATCCCGGCAATAATCAATTTTCTGCGTCCAAATCGATCAGTCAGCGCTCCGGCGACGGGTGATAAAGCAAATTGTGTGAGGCCAGTTGCAGCAACGAGGAAACCAAGTGTTTTCCCAGTTGCGCCAAAGGCTTCAATATAACTTGGCATGACAGGAACGATCAGACCAAATCCAAGCATGGCAATAAAAATATTGAGCATCAAAATGTACAATCTGCCCATTTTTTTCATATTAAAACCTCTTTCTTCAAAATAAATGAAAATGATGACAAAAATGATAAGAACTTCTTCAGTATAGCGATATCGCTCTCTATAAGTCTAGTTTTTCAAAAAACAGCGTTTTTTCCCAAATAAAAAATACCCGCTGGTGGCGAGTATTTTGAGTATCCCTTTTTTATTCAGCTTGTTCATAGATGGAAAGAGCCGCCTGTAACCCGGCGCCACAATTGATGGCTGCTCCGTACTTCATCAAGATGGCTTCAAGGCCTGCTAAAACAAATAGAATATTTTCCTTTCGGCAGCTATAGCCCATTGAGCCAATTCTCCATATCCGTCCTGCAAGCGGCCCAAATGAACTCGCAATTTCAATTCCAAAATGATGAAGAAGATCAGCCCGGACCGCTTCTCCGTCGATATCACTTGGAATGACGATACACGTCACGACCGGCATTTTGCAGTCTGGATCACCAAATAATTCAAGCCCCATCGCTTCAAGTCCTGCCATTAAAGCCTTTTCATGAAACAAGTGGCGCTGAAAACGTTCCTCCAGACCTTCCTCTAGCACAAGTCGAACCCCTTCTCTCAGTGCATAAAGCATCGTTGTCGCTTCTGTATGATGATTTAACCGCCTCGGGCTCCAATAATCTTGCAGCTGGCTTAGATCAAAGTAATTGCTTTTGATTGGAGAAATGTCTACCTGTTTTTGCAGTTCGTCCTGTGTTGCAATCCCTTTTTCGACTTTCTTTCTCAATTGTACGACGTCTGCCACCCGGTCATTATATGTGATCGGTGACATCCCTGATGGAACAGACAAGCATTTCTGTGAGCCCCCAATTGCCGCATCGATTTTCCATTCGTCTACCTTGACCTCGACTCCACCAATTGTCGCCACAGCGTCTACAATAAAAAGCGCATCAAGCGCTCGGCATGCTTCACCAATTTTCTCAAGCGGCTGTAATCTTCCGGTAGATGTTTCACCATGAACCATCGCAACAATTTTCGGCTTGACTTGATGCATCTCTGCGATGATGTCGTCTTGCTTAAAAACCGTTCCCCATTCACATTCCATTGTATGTACCTCAGCACCATAGCGCTGTCCAATTTCAATCAGCAAATGACCGAAGCGTCCAAAGACCGGAACGAGCATCACATCTCCGGGCTCGATCACACTGGCAAGCACAGCTTCAAGTCCTGAGCGGGACGTCCCATCAATTGGATAAGCCCATTCATTTTCTGTTTGAAAAAGTGATCGTAATAAGGTCATCGTTTCATTCATGATCTCTGTAAATGCAGGATCAAATTGACCAAGAATTGGTGTACTCATCACCCGAAGGACTCTCGGATCTACTTCGACAGGTCCTGGTGTCATAATGGTTCTAATAGGTGTGTGTAGTTCTTTCACGTTATCCATCCTCTCCCTTGCTGTGTCCATCCTTATATGCCCACTTATACAGCAATGCTGATAAAATAGCAATCTCTTTTCTTACGAATTGATTACATAAAATTTACGATAAATCCATTTATTTCTTTATGGCAATATGATAGAACTAAAGAGTATACATTCCCTATGAAGGAGGAAATAGAATGAAAAGATCTTTATTTGGAACTGTGGCCGCCGGAATCATGATTTTCGGTACATTTGCCGCTCCGTTGCCTCCCGCTGCAAATGCTCAAGGCTTTACTCTGAATGAACCGAGTCAAACCATCACCTTTTCCCCGTTACAGCTTCAAACCGAAACATCTGCTCAACAAGCGAAAACAACCGCTTCAAGTCAAATTGATTCCTATTACCAATCTGCTGCTGGCAAATCTGGGCCTGCTCTTAAGAAAGCATTACACGATATTATTGATGATCATACGCAGCTATCCTACAGCCAGGTTTGGGATGCATTAAAGAAAACGGATGAAGATCCAAAAAATCCAAGCAATGTGCTCTTGCTCTATAGCGGTATCTCCAGGTCAAAGCAAGCAAATGGAGGAAACGTGGGACAGTGGAACCGGGAGCATGTGTGGGCTAAATCTCACGGCAATTTTGGGACGAGCCAGGGACCTGGTACAGATCTCCATCACCTTCGGGCAACAGACGTACAAACGAATAGCACACGAGGAAATTTAGATTTTGATATAGGCGGAAATGAATACAAGGGAGCGCCGGGTAACTTCTACGACAGCGACTCATTTGAACCTCATAGCCGGGTGAAAGGAGATGTAGCAAGAATGCTCTTTTATATGGCCGTCCGATATGAAGGTGATGATCGTTTCCCAGATTTAGAATTGAACAACAAAGTGAATAATGGAAGCGCCCCTCTTCACGGCAAAATGTCTGTCCTATTGAAATGGCACAAGCAAGATCCAGTCGATCAAATCGAACGGAATCGTAACGAAATCATCTATCAAACGTACCAGCACAATCGCAATCCTTTCATTGATCACCCTGAATGGGTAAGCGATATTTGGGAATAAAAAAGAGAGGCACTGCTATGAGCAAGCAGTGCCTCTTTCCATTAATATCTCTAAAAAAGAGGATCATACAACATCAAACACACTTCTCATCTTATAAAGATTCTGATCATTATGTTATGTTTATTCCCCCAATTTACT
This sequence comes from Bacillus sp. 22190, assembly GCF_052045575.1. Taxonomy (NCBI): domain Bacteria; kingdom Bacillati; phylum Bacillota; class Bacilli; order Caryophanales; family Bacillaceae; genus Bacillus; species Bacillus sp. 22190. The sequence continues at coordinate 138,294 of NZ_JBQEPF010000007.1, forward strand.
AATAATAATTCTTTCTACATTGCGATCTAAACAGAAAAATTCTATTTTGATATCATGCTTTGAATCCTTATAGCCTAAAATTTCATATCCCTGATCGTCATTTCTACGATAATAATTTTCACCTAAATAATCATAGATATCTTTTTTAGTTGAATGAATATTTATTGTGTTGTTTATATTACTTTGATTATTTTCTAAAGAGATTGCCACTATTTCTTTTCTATTATTCACTTTAAAATAATTTGAATTTGAAGTTTTAATCCACTCGTTTTCACTATAGTTTCTCTTTATTAATCCCAACTTCAATTCTCCCACCTTTAATTCAGTAAGATTTGTACTTTTTACTTTAAGAAAAGAGATGTGGTTTTTAAGTGGTTGAATGAAGAACAAGCCAATGATGATGATGAAAATAAAGATGATATATATGATAATTTTTTTCATATCAGTTCCTTCCATAAATGATGATATAATGAAACAATATAACATAAATATCATATTTAAATTTACATATAAATATTTAAGAAAAATCTAATCTAATAAAAAAACACCTTGCATAAGGTGTTTTTTTACTTTAGCGGACAGACGAGACAATAATCAAGGCTCTCTGATTTTTTCTCAAGCTTATAATACATACAGCAAGTCTTTCGATTTGATGTGTCTAGCAAACTTTCATCTAAATTTAAGCTGTGCTGGAAAGGATTTTGCTTCGCTCCGAAAAGATCACCCGACGCCTTCTTCAGAAACAAATAATCCTCCCGTATGCGCTCTTTCATTTTAGGCTCTTCCGTTTCTCGCATCATGCTACGGTAAAGAGAATTGATACGTACCGCTACATTTTCCCATAAAATTGAATACGGAAGTCTTGAAGTACGTTTCAATACATCTAAAAGAGGTGTGACACACTGCGTAAATAGCGTGCGGACGACCTGCTCTCTCCACTCATGACGATCTCCTTCTAACTGAACAAAAGAACAGAGCGTTTCATCTAGCTCAATTTTACGATCTTCTCTAAAGACACACGCCTCTGGTGAAAACCGATAGACAGCATCATACATCGTCATCAAGTACAAAGTAGAACTAACAACTAAATAGGCATAGCGCTTTGAAAACATGGATGCCGCCACTGCTATATTCGGGGCATGCATCGCTTCCTTTTCAGCTTCTAATAAACGTCTGATAGATGCTTCTGAAAAAAGCGCAGCAAGTGTGCGATCAGATGTCATTGGTCCATTTGTGATGTGTACCCCGAAATCAAGTAATTCTCTCTCAACCCACTCTGGCCTCATATCAAAACCCCCATCTTTCGTTTAACGATTTCGCTGTTGATATAACAAATAAATAAAGAACGGTGCACCAATTGCCGCCGTAAAAACACCTGCCGGGACATCTAACGGGAGAAAAGCCGTTCTCGCAACTAAGTCGGCCAGCATCACGAGAATACTTCCAACAAGCGCAGATGCTGGAACAAGCGCAATAAAGGAACGACCGATGATCATCCGTGCCACATGCGGCGCCATCAGTCCAACAAATTCAATACCACCTGCGAATGCAACGGCAATACCGGCTAATGTCACACTCATCAGTAGAAAGAATAACCGCTTCGCCTGAACCTTGACTCCGAGACCTGTTGCAAGATCATCTCCAAGCTCCTTCACATTCATCGTTCTTGCCAGCACCATGACAATCGGTAAAATCATCAATACCCAAGGAAGCATTGCGATGACGTCCTTCATTGTAGAACCATATAAACTGCCCGTCAGCCAGATGTATGACTTGGTCGTGGTCATCGTATCGCTGAGCACAAGAGTAAACGTCACACACGCCTTCATAATGGCAGAAATCCCAATCCCCATCAAGACGAGCGTGATCGGCTTGACGCCTTTTTTCCATGAAAGCAAATAAATCAGGCATGATACCGCAAAAGCGCCTGCAATGGCCCACAACGACTGATAAGCAATAGGCACAGTGCCCATCCAAAAGACGATGAACATAATGGCGCCAAACGACGCACCGCTCGTAATTCCTATGATGTCAGGCGATGCAAGCGGATTTCGAATGAGACCTTGTAAAATAAGCCCCGATACCGCAAGTGCCGCTCCCACTAAAACCGCAAGCAGGGTCCTTGGAATCCTCAACGTATTTAATACAAACGTATTTCCCTCGCCTTGTCCGAAGATATGCAGCAGCACATCCGTAGGCGGAATAAACCGGCTGCCCATACAAAGGCTCAGAATAAATAAACCAAAGGCAATACCTGTCAATAATAGTAAAATTAAAAACGTCCGCTTTGAAAATTGAAATGAAATGCGCCCGCCCTTTGAACGCACTGTATATGTTTTAGCCACCTGTCTTCAACCCCTTGCGCACGAGATAAACAAATAGAGGCGCTCCAGCTACCGCCGTCATGACACCAATCGGTACTTCCTGCGGCATGATCAGAAAACGAGCGGCAAGATCTGCGACAAGTAAAAGCGACGCCCCTACAACGGCACAATACGGCAGTACCCAGCGGTGGTCAGGTCCAACAAGCTTTTTCACAATATGCGGCACAAGAAAACCAACAAATCCAATGGATCCTGCGACAGCGACGGAACCACCTGCTAAAAAGACAACAAGTACCCCCATCGTCATCTTCAAAAGAAGCGTACGCTGGCCAAGCCCTTTCGCAATATCATCACCCGATAAAAGGACATTGATCGAGCGGCCAAGAAGCAGCGCCACCACAGTCGCCCCTAGAATATAAGGCAGCACAGGCAGCAGCATATCTATACTTCTTCCTGACACTGAACCAGCCATCCAGAACAGGATGCTTTGAATGGACTGTTCATTGACGATTAAAAGTCCTTGAGTAAAGGACGCAAACAGAGCAGATATCGCAGCACCTGCGAGTACAATTTTGACCGGTGTCAGTCCGTCTCTTCCAATGGAGCCTAGAAGAAAGACGAGCATACCTGCAATGGCAGCGCCTAAAAAGGCCGTCCACATATAACCTGTTAACGACTCGGTAGAAAAGAAAACAATCGAAATCACAATAAAAAAGAGTCCACCTGCATTAATACCTAAAAGATCTGGTGCAGCCAGCGGATTCCTCGTCAATGCCTGCATGAGTGCACCTGAAATCGCTAGACTTGATCCAACAACCGTCGCAATTAAAGCTCTTGATAATCTGGATGTCATGACAATGACACTGTTTGGATCTGACTCATCAAACTGAAGAAACGCATGGATGGTGGCTTTGAGGGAAATTGAGGTTTGCCCAAGAGAAATACTGAGCATAAAAAAGACCAACATCAATACGATGAATCCAGCAAATAGCAGTGCCTTGCTCGAATCCTTTTTTAATAAACTTCTCATCTGATTCCCGCTTTCAATCTGTTATGGAAAAAGGAGAAAATGGTTTTTCACATTTTCTCCTCTGCTACACTTATTTATCAAGCCCTAGACGATCATAAATATCATCAAGCATCATGTTTGCAGCAGTGATACCGCCAGCCATGTTCCAAGTGATTTCATCAACTTTATGCACTTGTTTCGCTTTCACTGCATCAAGCTGCTTCCATAAAGGATGACTTGTCCACTCTTTATATGCTTTTTCAACTGCTTTATCCTGATCATCCATGAAGTAATAGATCACATCTGCATCCATTTGTGGAATGCTCTCTTTGTCTGTAAGTGTAATGATATCTTGCTTTTTATCTTTGACATTTTTAGGACCTTCAAAGCCTAGCTCTGTTAAAATTGAACCTGCAAACCCAGTTTGATAGATTCTTGCATGATCTGCACGGAAGTTCACCACAGACACACTCATTGGCCAGTTTTTAATGTCTTTCTTTGCTTTTTCTTTGAAGTCAGCGACGCGGTCATCCCACTTCGTCAGCAATTCTTTTGATTTGTCTTGCTTGTTTAACGCTTCACCCATTAAATTCACTGTGTCTTTAAAAGTGAACACTGTTTCTGTTGCAACAGTTGGCGCGATTTCTTTCAGCTGATCAAAAATTTGCTCGTGACGGATTTTTGATGCAATGATCAAATCTGGCTTCAGCTTTTCAATTTCTTCTAAGTTTGGTTGTGTTTCCTGCCCAACAATTTTGACACCCTTTAAATCATCTCTTAAATATTTATACGTAGGTGCTTCAAGCCAAGATTCTACAACACCCACTGGTTTAATGCCCATAGCGACGGCTGCATCTGTTGCTCCTTGATACAACGTCACCACACGTTTAGGCGATCCTTTAATTTCAGTTGAACCGATAGCGCTTTCAACGGTTCTTGTTTTCTCATTACTATCTGACTTGCCTTCACTGCTATTACTGCCACAAGCCGCAAGTAATACGATGGAGAGCACAACTAATAGCGACCAAAAAGATTTTTTGAACATGTACCTCACCTATCCATTCTATATGTAGTCATATCGTTTGATAACGATTCTCATTATCACACTATGATTTTATCATAGAAAAGGATGGTGTCAATGTAAATTTTTAAGAAAAAGGTAGAGTGTTGACTAGTTGTTCAGGTTAAATGGAACTTTTCCACATTTGGATGGTACGCCCAATCTTTTTTCCTGATTCTAGTAAAATGGACAAATGAGTATGGTTTTCTATCACTTGGTAAACAGATTGATTTTTCACCTGCTGATTTGGAAGCGCCAGATATGGATGAAATTTGTCTACGTCGTATAACTCATCCTCGCTTCCAACAAACATGCCATAAGGCTGGTCCAGCCTTGCAAATTGTTTTTGAGGTGCAGATGGCGTTAAGGCAAGAGACATATTGATGGTAATGCCTGTTAAAAGAAGTGGATCTTGTGCAATCACCCATGCTGGGTAGTGAAATCGTACAGCTTCTGAATGCCCCATCAGCCTTCCTTTTGTCATCGCAGATAGCACGAATTTCCAAACTTGAACTGTGGCAAAAGGGACTTGATTAGACTTCGCTGTGTCAGATTTGTAGCCAAATTCAGGAGCAATAAAAAAGTAACCGTCTACTTTTCTTTTTTCATCCCAAGATAGATATTGAAGCAGCAATCCAGCTCCAGAGGAATGACCACAAAGATAAAGTGCTCCTTCGTGCTGCTGTTTGATGACATCCACAACTTGCGAAATATCTTGCCACACGTCAGTGACTTTGGGTGTATCCCCCTTCTTTCCTTCAGAATATCCGTGGCCTCTCAAATCCAGCAAAAACACATTCACGTGAAAATCATGTTGCAATGTATAGGCGATATGCTCATAACCAGCCAAGCTGTGAGCGCCTCCGCCATGAATGATGATCACATTGGTCTGCGTGTTTGTTTCTGATAAAAACGGATAATAAGCAAGACGTATGCCGTCATGTGATTGAATGAACTGTCTTTCTGGAATAGCTACAGGAGCTACTTCCTGCATACTTGTAAATGAGAACGGTTCTGTTTCGTTCATAATTAACTTTTGATCCTCCAATTAGACACGAGAATGGCTAGAGCATTGCTGGCCATCCTCATGTTCGCATCCTATTTTGTCATATCCCTCAAAGGGAACGTCTTACTCTCAATAATAGCGACAATTTGTTTTAACGCTTGGTTCGCTTCGGGAATAGGAAAGACAGGAAAGACGTGATTCATTTTTGGGTATTCGAAATAGTTGATGGGAACACCCTGCTTGTCTGCCATCTCTTTGAATTTCCGGGCATCTGGGAGAAAGAATTCATGAGTGCCAATAAAAACAGAAATTCGTCCTAACGATTTGATTTCTCCATAGATCGGGCTGATCAAATGATGTGTTTCATCTGTATCACCTGCATAGGCTTTGCCCGATTCGATCAGTAAATCTAGGTTGAGCATTGGCTCTTTTGGAACCATTTTAGCGATATCAGGATGACTTAATGTCACATCAAGCCATGGTGATAATAGAATCATGTTTCCAGGCTGCGGGAGACCTTTTTTTGCTAAGTATTGAGCAAAGGCGAGCGATAAACCGCCGCCAGCAGAATCACCCATGATGACGATTTTTTCTGGTGTTCCTTTTTCTAAAAGAGCTTGGTAAACTGGGAGAACACTCTCGATTGCATCCATATACTGATGATTCGGTGCTTTTGGATAAACTGGCACATACACCGTACTATTTAATTGCTTCGTCAATCGATCCAAGAAACGCCAATGCCATACGAGCGGCTGCTCAATATAGCCTCCTCCATGTAAAAATAGCACCTGATGATCATCTGGCTGCACATCTGATTTCAACATGTACGTATCGACTGAAAACGTGCTGCTTTTGGTGATGTGATATTTCTTTTTCAACTTCTCAGGCAGCACATAAGGTAATTGATTCGCCATTCTTCGTTCTTCTAAATACCCCTCAACATTTAGTTTCTTCTTTGTAAGTACAAGTAACCATTCAACAAACAAACTTTGAATACTTCGCATACGATCGACCCCTATAGATAGAATGATGACAATCAATGTCTAGGAAAAGAATGGTTTCTCTTTTTCTAAAGCATAACATAAGAACTTGTGAATCCGTTAACTGCTTTGGACAGAATACTTTTTCTATACATCTATTCATTTATGAACACCTGTCTATTTATATTATATTTTCTAGATACATCATCATCAATTGTCAATCTTGCAATCATTGTTCATTAATCAACACATATTCAAAAACTGTTCATTTAAACACAAAAAAGACGAGTGTTGACCACTCGTCCCAGATTGTTGACAAAGGGCTAAAATGAACTTTATTTTAGCCCTTTGTCTTCTTTTCAGCGTGATAGAAAACCTTTGCAGCCCTAGGAAGGACGAGCAT
>NZ_JBQEPF010000007.1:145125-196811 GCF_052045575.1 Bacillus sp. 22190
TTGCAGCCCTAGGAAGGACGAGCATCGGCGCGGAGCGAATTTGACATTCGTGAGCACCGAAGCGCAGGACTGACACCGAATGCGAGGGTTTGTCTACATGCTGAGACGAGTGTTGACCACTCGTCCTTCTTCTTCCTCACTTCACTTCCTCATGCTCATGAGCAGTATCTCTTTTGCTCGCGATAAAGAGTGCACAGGTCATCGCAAGAATGGCCAGTGCCCACCAGAATGTCGATACGGCTTGTTCATGATCAATGATAATCAAACGGATGACAGCTGTGATGCCAATATAAATAAAATAGCGCAGCGGAAAATGAAAGTTGGATTTAAAGTATTTAATAATTAAGGCGATAAATTCAAAATACATAAAGAAGATCAGCAGCTCGCCAAGCATTCCATAATAGCTTTCTCCTTTGTTAAACAATGTTTTATAGACGAATTGCACGATGTACCATGTTTCACTAATTAAGAGTACGCTTAGAGCAATCGCTAGAAAGAACAGGCAGATATTCAGAAGGGCTTGCAGAAGATCAGGTACCTTTTGGAAATTGTTGAATCGTTTCATCAGATTGTTTCCCCATTCCATGATGTTGTTTTTGCTCTCTACATTTTGGTATTCCAAAATCGCAATACGATGTAGTAGGTATCGTGTTTTTCTACACTTTCAAACTGTCCATGCATTCGGGACATCATCCGCTTGATGCTTCGTTCCCCGAGTCCATTGCTTTCCGGGATGTTGTCTGTCTTTTTTATCGCATTGCTCACATGGATTTCAAAAACATCTTGGTCGGATAAAAAAGTGATCTGAATGTCCTTTTCAGGATCTGCGTATTTACGTAAGTTAGACATCACATTATCAAATACTCTGCCAAGCTCCTCGACATTCACATTGATATAGCTATCCGGCATTTCGCCTAAAATATGGACCTTGAAATTCTCCTGATGCAGCAGAGCGACCTGATCTGATAGAAGATCATAAATCACTTCTTTGACTGCAACGGTTTCAAGCTCTGACTCGTGCTCTTTATCAAGCAGAAAATAGGCAAATAGATGATCAGACAGGTTCTTTAATTGCAGTGCTTTTCCATATGCACTCGCTATATATTGCTCCTTGCGTGTATCCGCTAGAGCCTCCTCTTTTTTCGCAAATTCCAGATTCATGATCAGTGATGTCAGCGGGGTTCTCATATCATGCGACATTTCGGTCACCAAGCTGCGGCTCTCTTCCTGCAGATCATCAATAGCCTGAAGCTTGTCCAAAAAGGCTGTTCTTAAATCCTCAATGCTCTTTGCAATCATGGCCAATTCATCATGCCCCTTCACTGTCATCTCATAATCGAGCTCACCGCCTTCAAGAATATGAATCTCTTCACGGATCGTTTGCAAGTAACGCAGACTTCGGCGAATGCCAACAAGCACAATCAGGAGAAAAATGAGTGTTGCACCAAGCAGTTCTAGTGTAAAGGCGAGATCGTGATATCGAGATGAGTAAAACCCGTCTACCATAACCCTACCTTCTCCGTCGCTAAATTGAACCGGGTAAGAATGACGCTTTGCGTAGTCGGTCACCTTTTCTTTCCCATAGGCCGATTGGTCAGCGACAGAGTAAATCGAGTCATATTGAAGTACTTCATCTTTGTAAACAGTGAGATTAATATAATCTTCTTTTTTCACCCACTCACCGAATGCTTTTCGATCCGTTGAAGTTAGCTCATGTTCTGAAACGTAGCGGTTGAATTTTTGGATGTATCTGGCTGACTCTGCCTGATTATACTCATCTGAACTCAAATATCCTTCGATCAGGTGATCGGTGATCTTTTGCAATGTCAAAAAGACAATACCACTTACGATGACAGCGACTAATATAAGTAGTGACAGCTTTTGGGTCAGCGTATATTTACGATGTGCCAAACCGGTATCCTCTCCCCCATTCTGTTTTGATATACACGGGATGAGCCGGGTCATCCTCAATTTTGGCACGCAGCTTTCGGATATGCACCATGACCGTATTGTTTGAACAATAAAAATAAGGCTGCCCCCACACGCTTTCATAAATATTTTGAGCAGAAAATATTTTGTTTCGCTTGTTCATGAGCAGTTTTAATATCCGATATTCTAAATCAGATAACTTGATTTGCTGGCCACTTTTCCACACTTCATTAAATTCTTCACTCAACTTCAGGCTACCGCCAACTAAATAGGTTTCTTCCTGTTCTTTTTTTTCCTGATAGATGGTATATCTGCGCAATTGCGCCATGACCCTAGCGTGAAGCTCCTCCTCTGAAAAAGGTTTTGTCATATAATCATCTCCGCCAGCGAGTAATCCTTCTGTCTTATCCAATGTACTTGATCTGGCTGTCAGAAATAAAATGGGAACGTTTGAGGAGGCTCTTATTTGCTGGCACGTTTCTATACCGGAGATACCTGGCATCATGACATCCAAAATCACCAAATCCAGCGAATCATCTACAACATGCAATGCCTGCTTGCCATTCATGGCTCTCAACACCTCATACCCTGTACGTGTCAGAGATTCCTGCAACAGGTCACCAATATCCTGATCATCCTCTACAACTAATATTCGATGGGTCATATCTCTCTCACCTCATCCTCCATGACTTCATTCTTATATGTTATTACTATATATCATCTAGCTATGTGAAAAGATACACCATAAATCTTAAGTGTTTATGAATATGATCAATTGCCATCAAGTTGTCACATTTATTTTCAAAAAATTGGATCTTCATAAATGATTAAGAATTGACCTGTATATTGATTCATTGAAGGATCTATCTTTAGATCCAATACATGAAAAGGAGCATTAATATGAATGTAAGCAAAGTAGAACACGGACAACCAATGAGTCTCAAAGAACGGGTGCATTTTTTGGATATCGTACGAGGATTCGCCTTAATGGGGATTATTTTGGTCAACTATTTTTTGATTGTGGATTCGGTCAAGGGATTTGAGATGGAGTCTAATGATGTATTTCACAACTTGGTGAATTGGTTCGCCTCAGGGAAATTCATTACGTTATTTTCCTTTCTATTCGGGGTTGGTTTTATGATATTTATGGATCGAGCCGCTCAAAAGGTGGACAGCCCGAACAAGTTGTTTGCTCGCAGATTAACCATTCTCTTAGGGATTGGTCTTCTGCATGTCACGTTTGTATGGATTGGAGATATTTTAACCTATTATGCTGTCGCGGGCTTCTTACTGCTTTTCTTTTACAAACGCACAGCCAAAACCATCCTGTACTGGCTGATCACACTCTTTGTGATTCAATTGCTCACGCCTCTTTTCTCAATGCTGCTCAACACCATCAGAACAGGATCATCAGGCAAGCCGGATTTTGCCGATTTTGAATTGAACAGTCACAACAGTCTGACTTATTTAGCATCGATAGGTGACCGGTGGACAGATATGTTCACGATGGCTTCGAGCTCATTTTCCACCGTCTATTCCATGTTCTTCATGTTTTTACTTGGTGTGTATTTTGTGAAAATGTCGTTTTTCAAAAACATGGAGACGAAAAAAGCGATTTGGAATCGTATTTGGATGATTTGTACAATCGCTTTTCTTATCACACAAGGCAGTACGATTATGACAGCGGTCACCCCTTTTGAACATACGCCATGGATGAACATTGTCTCTGCACTTGAGCAAAATGGGGGATTGACTGGCAGTATGTTCTATATGAGTTCACTTGCGATGCTGTTTTTGCATGTTTCTCAGCTGCGAGGTGCTTTGATGATTTTTACCAAGGTCGGACGGATGTCCCTGACCTGCTATTTGCTTCACTCGATCATTGGAACAGTGCTGTTTCTGAAATATGGAGCCGGACTTGCAGATCATCTTCAACCCGCTGGTACGTTCTTCATTGGCATTGGCGTGTATGCCTTCCTTGTCCTTTTCAGTACGTTATGGTTAAAGCGATTTAAGTCTGGACCGATGGAATTTATCTGGCGTCAGCTGACGTATGGAAAGATCAATGACAAATCGAAAACAAATACATTTCAGGCGGCGAAGTAATAGAAAAAAGGCGAATTACGACAGTTCGCCTTTTTTCATGTGTTGAGTTTTTGTGTTTCAGATACAATCCGTTCATTTTATATATTGATCCATCATTTCTCGCAATTGAGTCAAATAACTCTCTTTTAATTCATCGGGGTATTCAATTTTGATATGTTTCCCAAATGAGATCAAATAGTGAGTCATATACGATAATTCTTCTTGGTTGTACCCCCCTACAATATAAGGCGTATCATCAATGATCTCCAATCTCATATTCGGATAATGATTCTTCAAAAACTTCTCTTTCCCTTGTTCCGTTAATCGACATTTAAAAGAGATATCATGATAAGTTTTTTCGTACTCGAGCTGCAGTGCTTTTAATTCTTCCTTCGTAAAAGTGTCTTTCGTTTCTTCTTCGATCATCATGTCCGTCATACAATCACATCTGTAGACGCCCCACTTTTTATTCTGAACATCAAATGCTTCGGTAAACCAAATTCCATTTCGATAAAACAACTCAAGAAATTGTAGCCTGATCCTTTTATGTTCATATTGAGTGTATGTCATCTTCACGATTTGATCTTCCATCATTGCCTGCAATATCAAATCCAAATGATTTTGTTCACTCACTGGCGCGACATGATAGTAATGAATCACATCCAAAATCTCCGTGATCCGATGTTTTCTCTCATCAGACATTGTAGCAAACAGTTTTTGACGAATCTGTGAGTAAGACTTTTTAAACGGTGTTGCTGACAACAGATCTAGGGCTTTAAGAGCGAAAAAAATGGCTTGAACTTCATCTATTTGAAAATAGATCGGAACCAATGGAGATTGATTCACGAGCCGATATCCTCCATGTCTGCCATTTTCAACATAAAAAGCTAAGCCCATGGACTCTAGCTCTTCCATATCTCTTAAAGCCGTACGTTTAGAAATACCGAATTCCGCTTCTAAATCTTTTAATTGAAATGAGTATTTATCGCTTAAAAAAATAAGCTCTTGGTTTAATCGTTCTGATTTTTTCATTTGATTTTCCTTCTGAAAAAGGTGCCATGTTGTGTCACCTTTTTATTTTATACTCAGTTTATCAAAAGAAAAGGAGCATGTATATGCAAACACTAATCATTAACGCGCACCCAGATTTCACTCATCGAGAAAGTTATTCAAACAAACTGCAAACACTATTTTTAAAGCAGTTTAAAGAAAGATTTCCTCATGAGGAACCAACCATTTTACATTTATATGGAACTGAAATTCCTCGTATCGAAATAGACCAGCTGCTAGGAATTTGGGATAAGCAAGCATCTGAACAATCATTAACAGCTGCCGAAGAAAAAATCGCCGCTGCTTCATCTGCTCTATTGGCTCAATTCAAAGCACATCATCGAATTGTGATTGTATCACCTGTTCATAATTTCAATGTGACTTCACGAATGAAAGATTATATAGATAATATCTTTATTGCGAGAGAAACGTTTAAGTATACAGAAGAGGGTTCAGTTGGTCTGATGACTGATGATTATCGTGTACTTTTGCTTCAAGCAAGTGGCTCAATTTTCACAAATAACGATCGGTACACACCACTGGAATTTTCATATTATTATCTAAAGGAAATATTCCAAAACTTGATGGGTTTTCAACAATTTCATATTGTCCGGGCACAAGGAACAGCGATTTTAGATCAAAGGACTATCTTACAATCTGCATCTGATGATATGACGAAAACCTTAGATGCGTTTTATGCACCTCGTTAACCTCTATATTTTCAAGACCCAGAACGAAAAATTTTGCTCACTTGTCATCAATCTTATTTTTCGTTTTGGGGTGACTCCTATCTACTAGTACAAATATTATTGATGACTAATGCTGCCGTTTCACTTGGATGGCTAAGAGGGAAATGATGGCCATACGGAACAACATCAACCTTCCCAAGATGCGATGGCGCAGAATAGCCTCTGTCATACTCCCCCCAAATCATGTGTAAGTTATCCTTTGTAACTTCTTTAAAGTCACCTTGATCGGTTTTCCGTAATAAATGGTTAAGCTGAACCGTTGTATTTAAAATTCTAGGAGAAGTAAAGCTGTTTCTGATTTTTTCAATATAATGTTTAGGGATGCTCTCCGTGCTTTCAAACAAACCATGTCTTAAGACATAACGCTCTATCAAATGAGTCGTTGCCAATCTTAATGTCCATTTGTTTAGAAATTGAGGAACATGAAGTGATTTTGCCTTTTGTTTAGCAACAGGCGGCTGAAGTAAAGTGATGGAATACTTCTTATCGATGTATTCTTGTCCCAATGCTTCCAAAAGAATATACGCACCGAATGAATGGCCGATTAGATGTGCACCATTCGTCGCTTTTTCTATTACTTTTTTCACTACATTTATATAGATATCTAGAAGATGTTTCTCTCGTTTAAATGGAGAACGCCCCAAACCAGGAAGATCCAAGACCCATACAGGTTGACCTGTTTTCTCATGAAGCTCTTGTGCTAAAGGAAATAAATCTTCTCCATCACTCAATAAACCATGTAATAAAATAAACGGCTTCCCCTCTCCTTGTAATTGGTAAAGGGTGTTATTATCGCATAATGTTCGTTTAAATAAATGTTGGTGCTCACCATGTTGAGCCATCATTCGATAATCTAGATCAGCTACTACAGCAGGGAAAAATGTCATGACACTCGTCTTCTTAAACCAATCTTCTCCCATTATTTTTTTCGCTGAAACATTTGAAAACGTTCGTTTTGTCATAAAATTCAGTCCGTCAGAAGGAATGTTTGTGAGTTTACTGACACCACTCTTCATGATAGCTTTCATCAGTGGCATTGGGACAGAGATGTTTGGCGTCCTCATATTCATGCTTTCTGACATCATACTTAATAGTTCAGCAACATTCTGATCGTGCTCTTTGTCTTCAACAAGTGTATATGTTTGAATAGCCGGCTGCTCCAACTTGAAAACCTGTACAATACACTTCGCAAACTCATCGTTTGAAATAAGTGGTAACCGATAGTCCTTACCTCCAGGAATCACCGGCATGAGCCCTCTTCGCATACTCTTTACAAGCAAACCTAATCCTGCAATTTGCTCTGTACTCCCTGTTTGACTACTTCCAACGACAGTTGGCGGATTAATGATAGAAAGCGGATAACCTACTGCTGATGCCTGTTGACGAATATAAAGATCTGCTAAAAACTTTGTTTTTTCATAATTATTTTTTATTTTCAAGTAATCGTTCCCTTCTTCAAACACGTCGATGGCAATCTTGCTATTTTGATCATCAAAGGGGCTCATATAACCGACAACATGAATAAATTGCTGCAAGCCCTTCAATTGATGAATACTTTTAGCTAATTCACCAATATATTTGGCGCCATTTAAAAAGACGGAAGCTGCCTCTTTCCTGGTTGCTTGAATATCCATGGGTCCTCCTGCGTGAATGATCACATCCGTTTTCAATACCCTCTCCTGATCTTCAGCACTTAGACCCAAATCGACTTTCGTCAAATCACCTTCAACAAAGTGCATCACTGACTCTTCTAAAATACCTCTTTCTTGAAAAATGCGTGTTGCTTTACTTTTTGACCTTACTAAAAGAAGAATGTTCACATCCTCTTTCGCTAATTCTTCGACTAATTGCTTTCCGATAAACCCTGTTCCACCCGTTAAAAATACTGTTTTCATGTGAAATCTCCTTTTTAGTACTACATAGTACTAATTTGATGTAAAAAAAATGCTTCTTTTATCGAAGCAAGTTAAATAAATGATCTGCTGTTTTTGTGATGACAGTGGCATCTTTCAATGTTTCTGAAATAAATAACGCTCCTTCAAGATTTGTCATAAAAAGTGATGCCACCTCATCAATATGAATCGTATGTCTGAATTCCCCATTCTCTACCCCTTGTTTCAGTAATAGAGAAACTTTCTCTTGTAATCCTGTGAAAAAAAGACCTATTTTTTCTTTTATTTGTGTGGCCTTTACAGGGCTTTGAATATAAAGAGTAATAAATGGACAGCCGCCCTTATACTCTCTCGCCTGAACTCCTTGAGATAATTGCTTTAAAAACAGTTGAATTCGATCTTCAACTGAAAATTGGGTCTGAGACAGTACGTCCTCCATTGCAGATTGATACATGTCAATCCAATAATCAACGACCCCTTCTAATAATTCTTCCTTATTAGAAAAGTGATAATACACATTCGACTTTGACACTTTGCTTACACGAACTAATTCGTCCATACTCGTATAAGCAAACCCTTTTTCTAAAAATAAAGTTGCAGCTACTTCAAGCACACGTTTTTGATTCATTAATTTTATCTTTGTCATAATTAGAACTATACAGTACTAATTTAAATGTTGCAAGTATTTATGATCATTTAGAAAAGAGTTTGATGAAAAAGTTTTCTCGAAACAGTCAAACGCAAATGAGGAAACTATCAATAAGAGAGTTTCTTTTAATTATAATCTTCTCCTACCATTAAAGTACTATACTTTGTTTTAAATTTCTCATACTTTCTCTCATCCTTAAATAATAAGAATGCCCCTCTGTCATCATAAATATGATAAATAAAATCTTTATTTATAAAGAATATTTCAGGATAACTACTATATTTGTCATTGAACCTCGGAGCCATACTTTTAAAATCTTGATTACATATTGCCTTGATTATTTTCTTGTACTCTATATGCTGTTTTTTTGTTTCTAAAGAATATTGAATGACTTTTCCATTCTCATCTTTAGAATTTTTTACATTGAGTCTATATTTATTAATTTTTTTTGAATACTTACTATATACTCCTATCGGCCTCTGTAATGAATGCTCGCTTCGAACAATTGTGACGACGAACAATAAATCGTTCTCCCCAAAAAGTTCATCAAATATACTTATTGCAACATTATAAACCTTATTAAAATATTGAGGATTTAAATTGCCTTGATCATTAAACTGATACATTTCTTTTTCGAGTTGAATATGAAGGCTTAGAGGTAACTCGTCAAAGGAATCATTAATTAAATCAATATTGAATTCACTTTGTAAATAATCTAGGTGAACCATATCCCATTCTCCATTCATTCTTTTATGTACAATTCTTATTTTATAATTACTCGACCACTTTTATTTAGTGTAGCTATACGCTCTCCGAATTTATTCATTAATTTGTAGTAACCTCCTCCATGAGAATTCCCTTTCCCAAAATCTCTTGAAATGGACAAACCAGATGCAGGATCTTTCCACTCTTGTTACCTTTAACCTTCTTAGTGAAAAGAGAAATCTTAACCCCAGTATCATTCAATAAAGTTTTTTTATTCATTGTCAACTTAGATGTAAACAATGAAATAGAAAAAGACGAACTTAAAAAGTTCGTCTCCTACACTAAAAGGTCTCTTGACCGGCACAAATTCGGCACGCTTCATCAACCTCTTATATCAATCATTTTCAATCCTCTGTATTAACCAATAGAACCTTCCATCTCGAACTTGATTAACTTTGCTCGAAATGGGACGTAATGATTAAAAATAAAACCGCTCAAACCTTTGATATAAAGCCATTCTTCAAATGGTTTAAAATGGTTTATAATTTCAACTTGGCACGAACTTGGCTCGGTGTTGGCATGGAAATTCAAATAATAAAACCATGTAAGAAGGAGAAAGACATTAACTAACCATAAATAGTTACAGCCTGTATCATAATTAAATGTAATTTTTTAAGAAATAAAGCACTCTTCCATAATATATAGAAGGGTGCTGTTTTGTTATATGAACATTTGTTGCATGAAAGCTCGCTTTTGTTGCTCGTAACTATTTAAAATTTTTTCTTCTAAAGAAATTTTTTTATCTAGTAGAGATAAAAATTGAGCGATTTGTACCTGCTCTTCTTCACAAGGAACTAATACTTTTAAATGCCTAATATCATTTAAACCTATAAATTTTTGTGTACCACCAGCTAATAAAAGTTTAAATTGTTTTTCTATATGAGAACTATTTAAGAAGTGAATTAAATAGTTATTAAATTTACCAGCATTATCTTTTATAAGAGCTACATTTTTTATAGCAAAATTAGGATTAGAAACCTTGACAGGATTTCCGATTGTACCAATCATGCCAAATAGAATATCATTATCTTCGACAAGTGACCGTTTATTAACTTTTTCAAAATCTTCTTTACTAATGTAATTAAGATCATTACTATTCAAAGTGCCATTAGAATTTAAGTTTTTAGACGTAACTAAGGGATAACCTGATGGATAGTATCTTGGAGAATCATGTGTACCATCCCTTACATCACTTATTTCCTTCAAATATTTTTCTTCCCAACTAGGAAAAGAATCTCCACGAGCATTTTTAAATCTTAACTTCTGGCTAAAAATCTTCTGTATATATCCTTTTTTTTGTTCCTTAAACGTATCGACTTTTTCTTGTTGAAGATTGATTCTTAAATCCAATTGACGAAAAAACATACTTATTTTTTTTTGTTCTTTTAAATCAGGTATTAATATTTTTATTGACGATAAATCCCTTGGATATACAGCAGCTACACTTGTAGTACCAACAGCTCTTGCTTTAACTTGTGACCAAATTGAAGGCGTAGCGTACAGATAATTTAAAAAATGACTATAAATTTTTGAATCATCTAGGCTAATACGAGCAATATTGCTATTGAAGACATAATTCTTATCATCTATAGTCCAGGTTGCAGCTTTACCTACTAATGCTAATGTATTCCTTGTATTAAATAAAAAATCGCCCTTTTTTGCAATATACTTTTTAGAGTTATTAAACTGTTCCTTTGTCAGATATTCAAGTTTTGAAAGATTAAAAGCCCCCAGTTGGATATTGCCCATTTTTAGTAAGGGAAAGTCGGTAATATTCTCTTTACCTAAATCATTTGTGCCTGTTTCTATTTTTGTTATAAGTGAACCAAGTTTATAAGGTCTCCAAAGAATCTCGCTATTAAAACTTAAAGGAGGTTTTCGATCCATTTTAATTCACACCCCCAGCTCTTTAAAATATTTTTCTAACTCACGGTCAACTTCTGTGATTTCATCATCAATTTCTTTCAGACGTTGAGCTACAGCTTGTAAATCAATCGGCTCTTCTTCTTCAAAAGTATCCACGTAACGAGGAATGTTTAAGTTATAATCGTTCTCTTTGATTTCATCTAGTCTTGCTGCATATGAATACCTATCAATTGTTTCTCGATTCAAGAAAGTGTTGATAATTTTTTCAACATGTTCATCTGATAAATGATTTTGATTTTTACCTTTTTCAAATTCATTTGACGCATCAATGAATAAAACATTGTCATCATGCTTACGACATTTTTTGAATACTAGAATACATGTCGGAATGCTTGTTCCGTAGAAAATGTTTGCCGGTAATCCGATTACTGCATCTAAATAATTTTTCTCTTCTATTAAATACTTACGAATCGCTTCCTCTGCTGCACCACGAAATAGTACTCCGTGTGGCAGTACAACTGCCATTGTACCGTTATCATCTAATTGATGAATAAAGTGTTGAATGAAAGCAAAGTCTGCTTTTGATTTTGGTGCTAGTTTTGCATAAGCACTAAAGCGTTCATCTTCTTTAAATTTATCATCTGCGCTCCATTTTGCTGAATATGGAGGATTGACAACAATTGCTTCAAAACGTTGGTCGATATGTTGCGGTTCTTCTAATGTATCTGCATTTTGAATATCGAATCGTTGGTATGGAACATCATGTAGTAACATATTCATACGTGCTAAGTTGTACGTTGTTGATACCTTTTCTTGCCCGTAATATTTGTGAACTTTCGCTTCTTTACCTACACGAAGTAGCAACGAACCTGAACCACAGGCTCCGTCATATACATCACGAATTTCTGATTTGCCTGCAGTTACAATTTTAGCTAAGATTTTAGATACTTGTTGTGGTGTATAGAATTCGCCTGCTTTTTTTCCTGCGTTTGCTGCAAATTGCGAAATCATGTATTCATATGCGTCACCTAAAACATCGATTTCTACATCATCTTGTAGAAATGGAATATTTGCAATATTTACGATTACTTTACTGATTAAACTTGTACGATCCTTCACTGTACGTCCTAAACGTGAAGAAGTTAAATCCATATCGTCGAAAAGGTTTTGGAAATCCTCTTGGCTTTCAGTACCTAAAGTAGATGATTCAATTGCTTTTACTCCGTTTTGCAGCATCTCTACATCAAAGCTGCCATTTGCCCCTTTTTCGATTTCCTCAAGGAAACGTGAGAACAGAAATTGAGGTTCCACTACATAACCCAACTCTTCAATAAGATACTCTGCTAAGTCCTCACGGTACTCTTCATTTTCCCATGCTTCCAAATAAGATATGTTATCGTCTTTTAACAATTTTTTTGCACGTGCTTCTACTTTTTCAGATAAATACCGATAGAAAATTAACCCTAAAATATAATCCTTGAATTCGTTGGCATCCATTTGACCTCGTAAATCATTTGCCATCGCCCATAATTTTTTATGTAATTCAGCTTGTTGTTGACGTTGCTTTTCGCTTGTTGTCATAATAAAATTCCTCCCTAGATAATTTTAATTTACGTTAATACTTTGAATTAGTTTCTGTTGAATATATAACTGTTGTAATTCACGTTTTTCAGCCATCAATAATTGTTTTCTCTTTTTTAACTGTGCAATTTTTCCAATAATGATTTGCTTTTGGACAGGTGGTAAATCAATTTCTAAATCCTTTAAGTGAGATAATTTCAATAATGAAGTGACTGTTCCTTCACTTAAAACAGACAGTTGCTTTTGAATGGAAGGATGTTCATTAAAGTACCATTCAAAGAAGGCTGCATCTACATCACTTGTTAATTCAATTTTTATAAAGTTATTTGTTAATAATAACCCACTATATCTCTCAGGTAACAGAGCGATTTTTTGTGTATGCGTGTGTAGAATAAGACTGAATGTATCGGTTAGCAATTGTGGTACCAATTTTTCTTTAGGTACAGTAATTTCCGCATTTTTTTCATTTGAAATTCGATAAGCTAAGCCAAGTGTTTCATTAAATTCTTTTAATGAAAGTGGTTTGACTTTTGACGTTTCAACATTAGAAGAAAATGTTTCTAAACGATTTGTAAATGCACCTTGAGTAAATTGTGCAATTTGATTAAGTTTCACAACACTCCTCCTTTGATATTTTTTAAAATATCAGATCCGACGTATTAAATATATATGATATTTTTTAAAATATCAATGTTTTTCCATTTATTTTTTGATATTTTTTAAAATAACAAGAGAGGGCGCTAATTTAGCACCCTCTCTTTAATTAAATGGGTAATGTGGTAACTAAGCACCGTATTTTTCGGTAAAGTCACGAATGAACGAAGTAATCGCTTTGATTGCTTTATTCTTTTTCAAAAACGATCCTGATAAATTATCCATAATCTCATTCTTCTCAATTAGACTGGAATACTCATACGCTGATACTTGTTCACGTAATACACTGTCTTCAATATTTACTTGTTTCGCAAATGTTGAGAGTTCTTGCTCACTCATTTCTTCTTCGTAACGATTGTAAGCATCCATTACAGATTCATTAGCAGCCAAAGTTGGTGCGACCTTATCTAAGAACCCTTTTATCAATTCAATTTTCAGACGTAACTTTGGATCTGAGGCATGGTCTAATTCTTGTTTAATAAATCTAATCTCTTTATCACGTTCTTTTTCATTTTCTGTGTTAAGGTTGGCAACCAGATTTAAAATGTAACTGACATTAATCTTGTCTGTATGCATTAGCTCTAATTCAAAGTCGATATCATGTAAAATAGATTCCTTTGGTACTTCACTACGCTTAAAATCTTCGTACACTTTGAAGTACTTGCTCTTGAAATCTTCATATGATTGCTGTGAAATCGTTAGCTCTGTTTCATCAAACTCAAAATCAGAAAATGATTGTAAACGTTGAAGGAATTTCGTTACATTTTTGAATGCAATAATAAATTGACGCTTATCTTCTTCTCTTTCTAGCTCGTCAACTTCTTCAGGAATGACTGCAACATCCCTTAAATTTTTCACTGCTTCCTTAAACGCTTTTAGATATTCATCGTAGCTACCCATTAGAACGGTATCAACGTTGTCTGTTCTTGAGAATAACTTAATTGCTTCATCTGTTTTTTCTTTTAAATTTCGATAGCAAACGATATTTCCATATGGTTTAGTCGATTTCTCTACACGATTTGTACGGCTATATGCTTGCAACAAATCATGATATACCATGTTCTTATCTACATAGAGAGTATTGAGTGGCTTGCTATCAAACCCAGTTAAGAACATCTTTACGACAAGTAAAATATCTATTTGAGCATTTTTCACTTTTTTTGATACATCTGAAAAATAACGATCCCATGTTTCTGTCGAGAAGTCTGTGTCGTACATTTGGTTATAATCTGAAATCATACGGTCTAACGCTTCACGAGAATGTTCACCTGTACCATCGCTTTCCTCGTTTTGCCCATATGAAAAAATCCCAGCAATCTTTAAATCATGATTCTTAGATTTAAAAATATCGTAATACTTAATTAACGTAGGAATTGAATCAACTGCAAACATAGCACAATAGCCTTTACTTTTAGAACGTCGTTGATGATTATCAATAATATGGTCAGCAACTAAGTTTAAACGTCGTTCATCATGCCACACTTCATCTGTATCAATCGCTTGTACTTTTGTAGCATCTGTTTCATCAATATTAGCGTTAAAAGTACGAACGTATTCTACTGAAAAACCTAGTACGTTCCCATCACGGATCGCATCTTTAATAAGGTAATAATGCAAGCATTTATCAAATAGGTCAGCAGTTGTACGTCCATCTTGACTTTTATTCTCGATAAAACGTGGTGTTCCGGTAAAACCAAAATATTGAGCATTCTGGAAGTGATGATCAATTTCTTTTCGCATATCACCAAATTGGCTACGATGACATTCATCAATAATGAAAACTACTTTCTCTTGTTTGTATGGTTCCATTATCTTAACGTACTTTGGATTTTTGATAGCATTGTTCATTTTCTGAATCGTTGTCACAATAAACCGTTTCATTGGATTTTGTATTTGTTCAATAAGGATTTCGGTTTTGTCAGTGCGGTCAACCGCTCCCTTTTGGAACTTGTTGAACTCTGCGATCGTTTGGCTGTCTAAATCTTGGCGGTCGACAAGGAAGAACACCTTTTTGATACTTTCTTCATCTGATAAAATTTGACCAGCTTTAAAGGAAGTCAATGTCTTACCAGAACCGGTTGTATGCCAAATATAGCCGTTGTTGCTGGTTTCGGTTGCACGCTTTACAAGTGCTTCAACTGCATAAACTTGATAAGGACGCATAACCATTAATGCTTTATCGGTATCATTAATGACCATATAACGACTAATCATCTTCGCAAGATGGCATGGATTTAAGAATGTACTACTAAAACTTTGTAAGTTCGTAATCAGTTCATTTTTTTCATCTGACCAGAAGAATGTAAATCCAAATTGAATGTCATAATCAGAGTTTGAAAAGTATTTTGTATCGACACCATTACTTATAACAAAGATTTGTAGAAAACGATATAAACCAGGGAATGTATGACGACGATAGCGTTGGATTTGGTTAAACGCTTCTTTAAAATCTAATCCTCGTCTTTTTAATTCTATTTGAACGAGTGGTAAGCCGTTAATTAGAATAGTGACGTCATAACGATTAGTGTACTTACCAGTCACAGTGGTTTGTGTTGTAACCTGAAAAAGATTCTTACACCAATCTTTTGTGTTTAGCAATTCAACATATAATTGAGTGCCATCTTCACGTTCGATTAATAATTTATCACGTAGGATTTTGGCAGAATCGTAAATGCTTTTACCTTCGATTAAAGTAAGAATTCTCTTAAATTCTATATCTGATAATGGTTGTCCATTTAGTTTTCGTTCATTGAATAAGTTAAGCTGCTGCTTAAAATTGGCTAATAGTGCATCATAATCAGCAATCTTAACCGCTTTATAGCCTTGATTTACGAGTTGTTTTTGTAAGTTTTTTTCAAGTTCTGCTTCAGGTTGGTATGCCATACTGGAACCTCCTTAATACCATTACCTTTTTATTATACTAAAGATTAATGTTTTAAGTTTCATTTTTATCTTTAATATTGTATTAATTAACCATTTTTAGTCGAGTTCCCCCTTCCCTTGTACGACAAATTAAAAAGCAGCCACTTTATAAATAGCTGCCTAAAAATAAAACCTTCACCGACAACAGTTTCCTCTTGTGTTATCGGGTCGACGTAATGAACATGTCCTGTAATGTGTTTTATATATACAAAAGTCGCCTTCTTATTAAAGAAAAGCGCCCGATACAATGATAAAAGAAACTTTATTCGCCTTCATCTTCTACTAAAGATTGAATTTTTTCTCTAACTTTTCCTTGAATTATTTCACCAATTTCCCTAATCATAGTTACCTGTATATCCAGATTCCATTTCTCACTCTCAACATCACCGTTAAACGCTGTTATTAGATCTGGAAGAACTAATATATTCAATAATAGAAGAATTTTAGCTTTGCGTATTTCTTCCGGATCGTTTATAAAATCGCCCATATATACTTCTGAATTGATATCTAACGTACCATTTAGCCTCATATCAATTTCTATAGAAGTGTGATTTTCATTATAATTAATTACAGGTTTAATGTAGGACATACCATCATTATCAAAGAGGAATGCTAAAGTACTTAAGGCATTCATTATCTCACTACCAGAACCTATAATTTCTGCTAGACGCTGCTCTTGCTGATCAACAGTTCCCTTAAATCCCATAATTTTTTTTACCTCAAGACTATCAATAATAGGATTGTTATTTTTCAATACTACATATATTAGCCAATTAAAGAAATCCTGTGAAAAATCAAACTTATTCTCCGTAATAGTGTTTCTGCCTGTGTGGTTATTTAGTTTTCTTAGAATTGCCTTAGCATCAGAACCATTACGATTAATTATGTATTGAATCTTATCATCATTCCTAAATATCAATATATAATTTTTAACTAACTTTACACGCATCGCTCTATCGGTATTTCTACTTTCACCTGGTCTATGCTTTTCAAACTCATATTTTATAATGCTATATTCGATTGTATTATTACCTAGTTGAATACTTTGACTTTGCTGTATAAACTCAATATTATAGCCCAAACGTTCTTCTGTAAGTTCATCAATATTCGGTTCATACCAATTCTGGTGATCACTAATGTTCTGGATAATTTGCTCCATCGTATCCTCTGTATTGTTTATCCATTTAGAATAAGCCATTAATTCGTACTCTCCTTTTTATTAATGGTGAAACTTTTCACTTCTTTTTTTAACCGGTATATTCCCGTTTTTTCATTTTTATTAATTTGTGGCTTAATAACTTTTCTTTTTATTTGATCATCTGCAATAAGGTCAAAAGAGATTTCATTATCTTCCTCTATGTAGTCTTGTTGTGCAAATAACTTTTCTAAATTAATTGTATATGTATTGTTTTCATCATCAACTAGAATAGCTGGGTGACTTTTAGTCTGCAAACTAAGGCTTTCAGAATAGGAAATTTTTATAGATGTGGGCAAGAATTTTACATCTCCACGTACAGATATGAACAAATATATTTTTTCTGACTTATTAGGTATTAAGTTTATTTCATTGTTTTTATACTCTTTATCGAAATAAAAATAACATTCTATCTTAAATAACCTTTGGCTGTAGAAAAGTTTTAGAAGGCTAATTATTAATAACGTTATAAATGTATAAATGCCTATATCAAGAAACCAACTTAGCCTTCCAGGAGTAATTTTAAGTATTCCTTCAGATATAGAAATATTATTAGATAGCAATAGTACTGTAACTAGTACTACGGTAAGATTTTTTAAATATCCCTTTAAATCCTCTATAAAAGTTATCTTAGGAGATTTCATTATAGATATTTCTCCAAAACAGGTACTATGACTTTTTGAAATAATTCATCAAAATTTTCACCTTCAATAATTCCATTTGAATATATTTCATATTTATTCACTTCAAGAGAAACTGTTAATTTTCTCAAATCTATAGAATTATTGTCACTTGTCCAATGCAATAATTTCAGTAAATCCTCATAATAAATAACACTTTCCTCACGAATTTTTTTTACTATATGATCAATTTCTTCTATAATTTCCGAATCTGTTGTATCTTCAAATTCTATTTTCATTAACATACCTTTTAGTTTTAAAACTTTTTCAATAATCATAAGCATTATTTCGGAATTTAAAATGACTTGTTTATACTTTTCTTTTTTCATATTAGAGACAACATCAGTATATTTTTGTTGATCAGTATCATAGGTTTCAAGCTTTAAATTTAATTTTCCATTTGCATGTCTTTTAAATACTTTAGCTAAAAGCATATTTACCTCCTTATTTTAAAAAATAAGTTATCATCAAGTTATTCGATTATTTACCAGAAAACCCTTTTTTTATTACACAGTTGAAACTGTCTATTTAAATTATATTAATATTTTAGGTAAAAAGCACCTATTTAATAATTCATTGTTGTCAATATCTCTTTCCATTATAACGAAGAACGCTATAAATGTAACTACTACATAATCTTCCCGGTCAATAAACAGCAGCTACTTTTTACATAGCTGCTGATATCCTGCCATATTTCTATAAATCCAAAAAAATTCATGTAAGTATCACGCAGAAAAATTCTTCTCCCGCCACCGGTACCCTTACCGAAGCCCTGTTATTTTTAGAGGGGGGGAGCTAGGCAAGCTCTCTTTGCAACATATCTTTTAATGTCTTTTCAATTTCTGTTATGCTATTGATCCTTCCAAACATTGATTCATATCTTTCAATCAAATCTGGCTCTAGCCTAATCGTAACAGCACGATAGCTTCCCTTTCTCTTTTGTTCCATCGAGCGTTCATCTTGTTCCTTCTTAGCTTTAAACGTTCTCTTTACCTTTGTCCAAACCAACGCCCGTACAAACTCCTCCAGCGTCATCCTTGCCTTGTTAGCAGCTTGAACCAATGTTTCCTTTGCTTCCTTATCAAACGAAAAGGTAAGCCAATCCTGTGGGTTTTCCTCTGTTTGTGGTTGTATTAATTCATCCGTCTTATCAAAGCTTTCAATCGCTGTCCGGACAAAAGTTTTATAACCTTGGCTATTCATATGGCATGCAGAGATAACCGCATTATACTCCTGCTCCGTTATCCGTACCTTAACTTTCCCATCATAGGGCTTCTCAGTTGGTTCCTCTTTCTTATGCCATATCCAACCGCTTTTTTTAGGTTCTTTGGTTTCTAGTCGTTCTTTAGTAATCTTCAACTTCACATACCCACTTTCAGTTTCATTAAATTTAATTGTGCTGCCACCTTTTTCGTTTGATAAGAAGCTACCTGACTTCTCCTAGCACCAATTGCTCCCGACTGCTCTTGATCGTCAAATAAGATTTCATCAACAAAGCCATGTCGTAAAGCCTGTTCTGGTGTTAGCCATGTTTCAGCATCAAACATTGACAATAGCTCACCTTCCGTTTTGCCTGTTTTTAATCTGTAGGCATTTGCCAGAGTTTGATTCACGTTCTTTAACACACCCGATATATGATTCATGTCCCTATAATCACCGCTAGCCCCATGAATGGAGGCATTGTGAATCATTATCTGCCCCACAGGGGTGATTCGCACCACATCTCCAGCCATGGCAATAACCGATGCGATACTTGCTGCTAGACCGACAATATTGACCGTTACACGCCCTCCGTTGAGGGAGTAGGCTCTTAAAGCCGAATAGATTTCACTACCAGCGAACACATCTCCGCCACCCGAGTTAATTTCCACCTCTACCGATTGCCCATTAGCCGCAGCAAGGTGATCATGAACAATTTTGGGACTTGTTGCTTCTATATCAAGCCATTCATAAACGGAGTAATCATTGTTTGAGACTATTGCGCCTTTGATCATGATTTTTTTTGCCATTTGGTTGTCCTCTTCTTTCCTCAGTAAAATGTAGGGACAGAAGGCTCATGTTTCATTGCTTCTCTTGCCTCTAGTTCAAGTTGCTTATTTTTCAATTGTTCTAGTTCAAACAAGGCTTTTTCTTTAGCTGTTCCTAGCTGTTTTCCTTCATTCTTTTTTACTTCAAGTGCTTTTTTAAGATACCAATTGTTCTGCCATTCTTTTATCTTTTCTGGATTTTGCTTTCTATAATTTCTCATATACTCTCGATGATAAGCCCGTTTACCTTCTAAGATTAATTCATCCACTTTACACACCTCGCCTAATTTATTATTTATCCTTAATCTTAATTTTCCTAATCTTAAAAATTTTATTCATTATGCAATTTATCAAAGTGTCACCCATTTTAATAAACCTCTACCTATAATGTCTATTCATCCGTTGTGCAATATAACGAAAACTACCTTTATGTGGTTAAACGTGGTTAAATTGTGGCAGGCTTTAACCTTGCAGCCACAATATTTTTTAGCAAACGACCACAAAACCACAATTTTTTCTAAAAATATTCTTACTACTTTTTAGAGCAAGATGATTTTTGTTATCTTTTTTCTATCCGAATATGGTACTGATATTTGAAATAAAAGAACTTACATAAGTTCACTTAAAATTAATTCTATTTATTTTTTTATAAATATATTGTGGTTTTGTGGTTTATTCTGTTAATCCCTTGCGAGAGTAAAACTAAGACCAACCACAATAAAACCACATCGACCACAATCCAGTTAAAGATTGGGCTTTTGTGGTTTTTAATAAAGCTTATTTCTCTTTGAATAACCAATTCGATTTTCCTTTGACACTTGTATTTTTGAAAACTAAGCCATGAAATTCTAAGATAGTTTCTTTTAATTGCTTATTGTTTAAAGGTGTTCCACCGATGTTCTCTTTATGCCAAGTCAGATAATCGTCTCCGTTATTGTCATTGTATACTTGGGGAGAGCGTTTATTAATAAAATAGTCTTTTCCTTTTGAACGAACCCAAGCTAAAGCAGAATTATTTTCTTCATGGTATTGCTCAGTATACTCTTTAACCTTCTTTGAATCCGTAAATTCTCGAAACTCATATAATCGCTTATATGCATCTATAACGAGTTTCAACAAATACTCTAATGCCGCCTGTGATGTTAGTTTTTTCTGAAGATCAGGGTCTTTAACTTTTGGTTTAGCAAACGCTGGACAACTTTTCACCCTTCGTTTCCACGCTTCCCCTTTTTCTAAGGATTTTAAACTATGATTTGTCGTAAAAATCTGAGAAGCTGTAATGGCTTCACTTATAGATTGTTCGTATAACTTCCTAATCTCTATCACATCAAAGGCAGCTAAATTCTTGAGTAACTTCATTTTCTTCGCTTCGATTACCTTGTTTTCAATATCATCGCCAAGGTTCGCTAATTTCCCCCTCATAGTATATAAATACCTTTCGTCAATGATCCGATCTAACGAAAGTGATGAAACATTCTCAGTTCCCAATAAAGCCCGTATGACATTTAGCAATACGCCTTTTCCGTTCTTCCCATCCCCTCTGAAGAACGTAACCCGCTGAAAATCTTCATAGCGCTTTACATCAACGTCTGTAATTAAACAATGAGCAATGGTTTCCATTATAAAATGAGCGTAAGCCTCATCATCTTCCGTAAAGGTACTAAGGAACTTGTCCACAATTGGGACAGGTGCAACATTGGGATAATAAGAAAGGTTAATGTAATAAGGAGTAAAATCTGTATAGTCTATATCCAACCACTGACCGTTATACAAACACCCATTTTTAAATTTGATAACCAAACCAAACGGTGGCACTTTGACTAATGGCGCACAAATTTCTATTTGTCTTATGACTTCGTTTGTATATCTACTCTTTTGACCTTTAAGTTCTTGGGCGACAATACCTTTAACAAAATTGTCGCCTTTACAATAATGATTTCGATCATAAAAGAATAAGGAATCATTAAATTTTACAATTCTTAATTTATCTATCAATTGTCTAGCTACTTCATATTCGTTTTTGTTTTCAACCCTGATGGTGTCATCTTGAATGATAATGTCTAAATCTTTTTGTTGTAATACAACGGTAGGTGAATTGGTATTAATAAACTTTAAAATTCTTTCATGATTATTTAAATGCCTTATTTTGATATTATGAGTGAATAACATATTTTTTCTGTTGTCTATTTCTTTTGTTTCCTGATAATAATCGCTAATCTCTTCATAAAAATACTCTGCACCTTGAATGCAAGTTAAAAAATCGGGTAATTCTTGACGAACACCTTCATTTTCAATATCTTCTTTTTCTACTATTTCATTTTCAGTACATTTGACTATCTCCCATTTAACCTCGAAACCTAAAGCGCATATCCCTTCTGATTCATGATTATAAAATATAGGTTTTTTGAACCACATACGAATACCACTGTCTAACCAACACATTTCAGTTTCAATATTAAACGTATAAATCATATCATCAATAAGATCTAGGTCGGCTTCCGATATATCCACCATTACTTCATATTCACCAGCTGTTTCTCTTGCTTGCATCTAGAAGTTCTCCTTTTATCTCATTCCGATTTAATCGCAATCCACACTTCCACCTTTTTTCCTAACATCAATTGACCAGCGCTTGATATATGTCTCTACTTCTTTACGAGGAAACAACCACTTCTTACCCACTCGCATAGAAGGAAAATCGGGATTGTATATAAATAGCTTTTCTACCGTTGGTCTGCTTAACGACAGCATTTTACATAGTTCTTTCATATCCATAAGCAAGGTTTGTTGTTCCCAATCCTCTAAACGTTTTTGTACTTCTTCAAGATACATCGTTTTTAATTCGTCCTCATTTAAGTTGATGTTGAACATTAGCGAACTCCTTTCAATAAATTATTTACTATTTGCAACCACGTTTGCATAATAACATTTTTTGTTATGCGTTTGCAAACAATCTCGAAAAATGGTTTACTTTTGCAACCAAATGAATTAAAATAAAATAGATTCAAAAAGAAAGAGGGAGATGAAATATTGAAAGCATTTGGAGAGGAATTAAGGCAATTAAGAAAAGAAAAAGGATTTTCTATTAGAAAACTTAGTGAATTGTCAGGAGTTGCACACTCTTACCTTTCTCAAGTTGAAACTGGAAAACGGGGGATTCCAAAAGTTGAAACGCTTGAAAAGATTGCCGCAGGGCTTAATATTCCATTGCCTGATTTGCTAGAGATGGCAGGGTATCTACCAACTGAAACAGTAGGAGATATGCAATATGAAGAATTGGAACATAATCCTTCAGGATATGACCTTTACTATTTACTGGATTCCAATCTTAAGTTATTTTTTCAAAAAAAGCTTATTACAAGGGAAGAAAGAGCAAAAATAAAAAGCATTATAGAAATTGTTTTAAAGGATTGAAAGGGGAAAAGGCAGCATGGCAAACTTCAGAAAGCTTGCTAGTGGAAAATGGCAGGCACGGGTTCACAAGGATGGAAAATTAGTAAGCCTTGGCACATTCAGAACAAAAAAGGAAGCAGAAATTGAAGCAGCAAAAGTTGAAGAAAGAAAATATTATGGGCAAACAATAAATGATCGAAATATGCTTTTTGATGAAGTTGTGAATGATTGGCTTGAACATAAAAAAGCTAATGTAAAGGAATCGACATTTAAACAAATTGAAGTAATTATAAGGAATCACGTTTTGCCTACTTTTGGATATAAAAAAATCATGACGATTCATAGACCTGAAATAAAAAGATGGATTGCAAAATTTGGTGAACTAGACCAAAACGGAAAAGAAAAATATTCATTTGGTTCAAGATTAAAATATCTTTCTGTTATGAAAAGCATCTTACATTATGCCGTTCATGAACTTGAAGTTCTTGAAAAAAATCCGGCTGATAAATTAAGAGTTCCTGTTCAGGATTCTGTCGCCATAAAGAAGGAAAAAGTGAAATATTTCAGCCTTATAGAATTAAATCAGTTATTAGATTTTATGAAAAAATACAAACATCAACGCTTTCCTGATTATCAGCTCTATTACGTGCTTATGTACTTTTTGAGCAAAACCGGTTTAAGGATATCTGAAGCTTTAGCTTTAAGATGGGAAGATATTAATGGTGATAAGATCACCATCGACAAACAAACAAGTCGTGATGATAATAACAATGTAAAATTGACAACATTAAAAAATTCCTCTTCCTATCGCACGATCAAAATAGAACCTGATTTAGTCCGTGAATTAAAGAAGTTCAAATTGAAGCAAAATGAATTAATTTTAGGAAATGAAAGATTTCATAAAAATGAAGATGGTATCATTTTTCAAAATTGTCACGGTCATTATTTAACACCTTCTACGATTCGTGATACCATGCAGGGTTACTGCAAAAAAGCCGGTGTTGATTATAAAGGCACCCATGGCTTTAGACATACTCATGCAGTTCTACTACTTGAATCAGGTGTAAGCCTTAAATATGTATCAAATCGATTGGGGCATAAAACCATCAAAACAACAGCAGATACTTATCTTGATATTACCGAAAAAATAGAAGAAGACGAACTTCAAAAGTTCGCCTCCTATACTAAAAGATAATTTCAACTTGGCACGAATTTGGCACGAAGCCAAGTTGGCACGATATAAAATCCCCTCAAACCCGCGATATATAAAGGTTTTTTGGATATTATCCGATAGAACCTTCCATTTCAAACTTAATCAAACGGTTCATTTCAACGGCGTATTCCATTGGTAGTTCTTTTGTGAATGGCTCGATGAAGCCCATGACGATCATTTCTGTTGCTTCTTCTTCAGAAATTCCGCGGCTCATCAAGTAGAATAGCTGCTCTTCTGATACTTTCGATACCTTCGCTTCGTGCTCTAATGAAATGTTGTCGTTTAAGATTTCATTGTAAGGAATCGTATCAGATGTTGATTTGTTATCCATGATGAGTGTGTCACACTCGATGTTTGAGCGTGCACCCTCTGCTTTGCGTCCGAAGTGAACGATTCCACGGTATGTGACTTTACCGCCTTGTTTGGAAATCGATTTCGATACGATCGTTGAAGATGTGTTTGGTGCAAGGTGAATCATTTTTGCACCTGCATCTTGGTGCTGACCTTTACCTGCTAGGGCAATACTTAATGTCATACCACGAGCGCCTTCACCTTTTAAGATGACCGCTGGGTATTTCATTGTCAGCTTAGAACCGATGTTTCCATCAATCCATTCCATTGTTGCATTCTCTTCACAAATCGTACGTTTTGTCACAAGGTTGAAAACGTTGTTTGCCCAGTTTTGAATCGTTGTATAACGACAGTAGCCGCCTTTTTTCACGATGATTTCAACAACCGCACTGTGAAGTGAGTTTGTTGTGTAAACTGGAGCTGTACAACCTTCTACGTAATGCACGTGTGCGCCTTCATCAACGATGATCAGTGTACGTTCGAACTGACCCATGTTCTCAGAGTTGATTCGGAAGTATGCTTGAAGTGGTGTATCTACTTTTACGCCTTTTGGTACGTAGATGAATGAACCACCAGACCATACAGCCGAGTTAAGCGCAGCAAATTTGTTGTCAGTCGGAGGAATGACTTTTGCCCAGTGCTCACGGAAGATGTCTTCGTTCTCTTTTAATGCACTGTCTGTATCTTTAAACACAATGCCTAAATCTTCAAGATCTTGCTTCATGTTGTGATACACAACTTCAGATTCATACTGAGCAGATACACCTGCTAAGTACTTTTGCTCTGCTTCAGGGATCCCAAGCTTATCAAAGGTTTGTTTGATTTCTTCTGGTACTTCATCCCAAGAACGCTCAGAGCGTTCTGATGGTTTTACGTAGTACGTAATTTCATCAAAGTTTAATGCATTTAAATCTCCGCCCCATTGTGGCATCGGCATGTTGTAAAAGTGCTCAAGAGATTTCAAACGGAAGTCGAGCATCCACTGAGGCTCTTCTTTCATACGAGAAATTTCTTCAACGATCTCTTTTGTCAGTCCGCGCTCTGAACGGAAAATGGAAACGTCTTTATCAGAAAAGCCGTATTTATATTCACCAACATCTGGCATTTTTTTAGCCATCCATTTTCACTCCAATCTTATGATTTGCCGTTATCTTCGGCAGATGCGCCTTTTTCAAGCGCCTTCCAGGATAATGTTGCACATTTGATGCGCGCTGGGAATTTTGCGACTCCCTGCAGCGCCTCAATGTCACCAAGATCAATGGAATCGTCGTATTCTTTTCCTAGCATCATATCGGAGAAAATCTGAGACATTTTCAAAGCTGTTTCAATATCTTTCCCTTTAATCGCCTGCGTCATCATAGAGGCAGATGCCATCGAAATCGAGCATCCTTCTCCTTCAAATTTCGCATCGATGACTTTTTCGTCTTCGATTTTCATCGTGAGACGAATGCGGTCACCACACGTTGGGTTGTTCATATCGACGACAATGCTGTCGTTTAACACACCTTTGTTCCTCGGATTTTTATAATGATCCATAATCACTTGTCTGTACAGTGTGTCTAAGTTTACATTAAAAGACATTCGTAAAATACTCCTTTGTCTTACGGAGCGCTGCCATGAGCTCGTCAATCTCCTCTTCTGTGTTGTACAGATAGAAGCTTGCTCTTGCAGTCGCTGATACACCAAGCCATTTCATGAGCGGCTGTGCACAGTGATGTCCAGCACGAATGGCGACACCTTCCGTATCTAGAACAGTTGAGGCATCATGAGGATGGACGTCGTCTAAGTTAAACGTCACAAGTCCAGCTCGGTGCTGCGGTCCGTAAACCGTGGCACCTTCAAGCTCCTTAAAGCGCTCAAGTGCGTAAGTCGCAAGCTGATGCTCGTAACGGCTGACTTCCTCCATACCGATGTCATTTAAGAAATCAATCGCTTTTCCGAGTCCAACTGCTCCTGCAATAATCGGTGTTCCCGCTTCAAATTTCCACGGCAGCTCTTTCCATGTAGAATCATATAGATCCACAAAGTCGATCATTTCACCGCCAAACTCAGCAGGCTCCATATTATTCAAAAGGTCCTTCTTCCCGTAAAGAACACCAATGCCAGTCGGTCCACACATTTTATGCCCAGAGAAGGCGAAAAAGTCGCAATCCAAGTCCTGAACATCAATTTGCATGTGAGGGGTGCTCTGGGCACCATCGACGACGATAATTGCACCGTGATCGTGAGCAATCTTTGCGATGTCTTTAATTGGGTTGATGGTTCCTAATACGTTTGAGACATGTGTGACAGCAACGATTTTCGTTTGATGTGTGATGGTTTGCTTCACATCTTCAAGCGACAGCGTGCCGTCTTCCTGTAACGGAATATATTTCAATGTGGCGCCAGTTGCTTTTGCTGCCTGCTGCCAAGGGATGATATTCGCATGATGTTCCATATGCGTAATGACGATCTCATCGCCTTCTTTAAGGTTTGCTCTAGCATAGCTGATTGCCACTGTGTTCAGTGCTGTTGTTGTACCTCTAGTAAAAATAATCTCCTGGACAGAAGAAGCGCCAATGAATGCTCGAACTTTTTCTCTTGCACCCTCGTATGCGTCCGTTGCTTTTGTGCCAAGGGTATGAACACCCCGGTGGACGTTCGAGTTGTAAGACCGGTAATACTCATTCATTGCATCAATGACAACTCGTGGTTTTTGAGATGTCGCTGCACTGTCCAAATACACCAAATCATGTCCGTTCACTTGCTGATGAAGGATTGGAAACTGCTCACGAACGTCTTTGATATTCATTATTTTACTTTCCTTTCAATCACAGAAACGAGCTGCTTTTTAACTCCTTCAATCGGCAGTTCTTTGACGACTGGATTTAAGAAGCCATAAATGACAAGTCTTTCTGCATCTTCTTTGGAAATCCCACGGCTCATGAGGTAATAGAGTTGAATTGGATCAACACGCCCAACAGACGCAGCGTGTCCTGCTGTTACATCATCTTCATCGATTAAAAGAATTGGGTTAGCGTCACCGCGTGCTTTCTCACTCAGCATGAGAACACGAGATTCTTGCTCTGCATTTGACTTCGTTGCGCCATGCTCGATTTTACCAATTCCGTTAAAGATAGAGGATGCTTGATCCTTCATGACACCATGCTTCAAGATATACCCTTCAGAGTTTTTACCGAAGTGGATGATGCTTGTTGTGAAGTTTTCCGTTTGATTCCCGCGGCCAACAACAACTGATTTCGTATCTCCGAATGTACCGTCGCCCATAAGCTTTGTGATGTTTTCAGACACAACGTCTCCATCATTCATCAGACCAAGCGCCCATTCGATTTTACTGTCACGACCATTTGCCATACCACGTCTATTCACATAGACTGTCACACCTTCTGCAAGGTTATCCACTGCACCGTAAGTGACGCGGGCATTTGCACCCGTGAAGACTTCAGACACGATATTGAAGATCGCTTCTTCTGGTGTTGCCGTACTGATGTAGTTTTCGACATATGTCACAGCACTATGATCGTCTGCTACAACGATGACATGGTTGAACAACGTTGTTTCGTCATTTTCATGAAGATAAACGGCTTGAATTGGTGCTTCAAGCTCTACGTTTTTCGGTACATAGAGGAAAGCTCCGCCATTCACTAAAGCAGCATGTAGAGCTGTTAGTTTGTGCTCATCCACTTTCACTGCATCAGTCATGAAATATTTCTTCACTAGGTCTCCATGTTCGCGAATCGCAGTATGGATATCAGTGAAGATCACGCCTTTGTCTTTTGCTTCATTAGAAAGAGACAAGTATGCTGGCGTTTGATCACGCTGAATGTAGACTGTCTTATCTGTGTCCTCTAAATCAATAAGAGACTTCACTTCTTCAGGAAGCTCTTCTAAAGATCCAAATGGCGCACTTTCGACTGTATGCTGTTTGAAATTGGTTAAATTCCATTTAGAAATATTCGTTTTGTCAGGCTTTGGCATTGGAAGGTCTTCTGCTTTTTCAAGAGCCTGTAAGCGAAGGGAACTCATCCATGCCGGTTCCTGATGCTTCTCGGAGAAGCTTTTGACATAATCTTGATCTACTGATAATTTCGTTTCTAATGTCATCAATAATCCTCCTAACGCTTACGCTTCTTGACCAACAGTTTCGTCTTCAATTCCTAACTCTTTTTTAATCCAGTCATAACCTTCTGCTTCTAGACGCTGCGCGAGTTCTGGTCCGCCAGATTTCACAATACGTCCTTGCATCATAACATGAACGTGATCTGGTGTGATGTAGTTCAATAGGCGCTGATAGTGAGTGATCATTAAGCAGCCGAAGCTTTCGCCTCGCATTTTATTAATCCCTTTAGAAACAACTTTCAGTGCATCGATATCAAGACCAGAGTCGATTTCGTCAAGGATGGCGATTTTTGGTTCAATCATCATTAATTGAAGAATTTCGTTACGTTTTTTCTCCCCGCCTGAGAAACCTTCGTTTAGGTAGCGCTGTGCCATATCTGGGTCCATTTCAAGGAATTCCATGTTTTCGTCCATTTTGCGGATGAATTTCATGAGAGAGATTTCATCGCCTTCTTCTCTGCGTGCGTTAATAGCCGAACGAAGGAAGTCTGCATTTGTTACACCACTAATTTCAGATGGATATTGCATTGCAAGGAAAAGACCCGCTTGAGCGCGCTCATCTACTTCCATTTCAAGAACATCTTCGCCATCAAGCAAAATGCTGCCTTTTGTCACTTCATACTTAGGGTGGCCCATGATTGCAGCAGATAAAGTAGATTTACCTGTACCGTTTGGTCCCATTACTGCGTGGAATTCTCCACCTTTTATTTCTAGGTTTACACCTTTTAAGATTTCTTTCCCTTCAATCTCAACGTGCAAGTCCTTAATTGTTAATGTCGAAGCAGTCATATATCGATACCTCCAAAATAATCATTATTCTCAATTTATTCTCATTCTAATTTTATAACAAATTAAAAGTGAATACAATACATTCACGACAAGCGTGAGAGGATGCTCTCAAAATTCTAACAAAAAATACAGGTAGATAAAAGGATTTATGTCGAAAAGACTGTTTTCATAAAGAAAGGACGGGAAACTATTCTCCCCGCCCCTTAGCTATCAATAGCCTCGTATATTCATTTTTGCGAGCTGTCTTTTCTCATCTCGATAGGACTGCTCTCGTTTAAGTTCTACTTTCATTCGTAAGTCATGGTCTCTTTCGTACTCTGCATAACTCATGCCATGAGATTGATGCATGGCCTTTTCCATCTCGGCGGTATAATCCAATCCCAGTGTACTCTGGTCCGAACAAATAATAAACCATTCCCTTCTTTGAGTGTAGCTTCATTGTATCAAAGGCATGCTGCTTCACTCAAAAGGGATATAACACGCTATGCTGGCATATTTTCTCACACAACCGGCTGAGAACGACTCAACTCCCTGATTTGGAAAAATACCATCTTATCCTTCCCTTAATGCGTCTGTCCTCCAAATTCATCAATACATTGCTGAACAACTGTGATGCCTTGACTTAGCGCAGCACCGCCGCCAAACGCTGCCGCCACACTGACGACCTCCAGCAAATTCTCTTCTGTTGCGCCTTGGTCGAGCGCTCCCTTTGTATGATAGATCATGCAATATTCATCTTGTGCATGAATGCTGATGCCAAGGGCAATCATTTGTTTTTCTTTTTGTGTTAAGGAATCGCTCTGAAAGCACTGCTCCGTAAATTCATTAAATTTCTTGCCAAACACCGGCATTTTCTTCTGAAATTCACCCATTGCCGTTTTATAATCCGTCAGTGATTGTTGCATCGATCCGCTCATATGTTGTTCATTCATCTTCATTCCATCCCTTCAAGTCATTTGTTCGTTTTTATTATGAGCGAGATTTGAAAAAATACACAAAAAAACCTCGCTTTCATGAAGCGAGGTTTACAAGTTGTTATTCAGATACAGGCAATACTGCACCATCATACTTTTTGTCGATGAATTCTTTGATTTTATCAGAGTGAAGAACTTCCATTAATACCTTGATCTTCTCTGATTTTTCGTCACCTTTGCGAACAGCGACGATGTTTGCATACGGGTTGTTTTTCGTTTGCTCAAGTTCGATTGAATCTTTTTTCGGATTCAATTTATTTTGGATCGCATAGTTAACGTTAATAAATACAGCGTCGCCTTCACTGTTTTCATAAGCTTTCGCTGTTAGTTCAGGAGCGATTTTTTTGAATTTTAGGTTCTTCGGGTTTTCTTTGATGTTTTTGACTGTTGCGTTGATTGTATCTACTTTTGGATCAAGCTTGATCACACCAGCATTTTGTAATAGGGCAAGCATACGTCCTTGCTCAGCTACGTTGTTTGTCATGATGATCGTGCCGCCGTTTGGAATATCTTTTACTGATTTGTATTTCTTAGAGTAGATACCGAAAGGCTCAAGGTGAACGGCACCAGCACTTACTAGGTTGTAATCTTTGTTTGATTTATTTTCTTCGTTTAAGTAAGGGATATGTTGGAAAAAGTTCGCATCCACTTCTTTTTCAGCTAATGCTTTGTTGTACATTTTATAATCGCTCAGTACTTTCACTTTTAGATCGTAGCCTTTTTCTTTTAGAAGTGGTTTTGCTTCTTCAAGGATCTCGGCATGTGGTGTTTTTGAAGCGGCAACCGTGATGGTTTTGTTATCGCTTGCGTTATTTGATGAACCGCAAGCAGCTAAAATGCCTGCAAATGCTAGAAATAGTGCACTTAAAATCAATTTCTTCATGAATAATTCCTCCCTTAACGTTTATCAATTTTATTTGTAATCAAATCACCGATTATTTGAATGATAAAGACGATGATCAGAATAAACACAGTGGCTACAAGTGTGACATCTGTATTACCAGATTGGTATCCTTCTACATAAGCAAGGTCACCAAGTCCGCCTGCTCCAATTGCTCCTGCAATCGCAGTAGAGCCAATCAGAGCAATCGCTGTTACAGTAATTCCTGAAATAAGGGCTGGCAGTGATTCTGGAAGCAATACTTTGAAAATAATGGTCGACGTTTTTGCTCCCATAGATCGTGCTGCTTCAATGACTCCTTTGTCTACTTCACGCAGTGCAATTTCGACAAGACGTGCGTAGAAAGGGGCTGAGCCAATGACAAGGGCTGGTAATGCTGCATTTGGACCTAATATCGTGCCCATAATTAGTTTAGTAAATCCTAATAATAGAATGATTAATATGATAAAGGGAATCGATCTGAAAATGTTGACTACTGCGCCGATGACAGCATTAATTGGTTTGTTTTCCCACAAACCGCCTTTACTTGTCAAAAAGAGCAACAGCCCAAGGATGATGCCGATAGCAAAAGCAAACGCTAATGCAATGAGTGTCATATACACCGTTTCACCCGTCGCGTTCCAAATAACCTCTAGATCAACGTTCGGAAACCATTTCTCAAACATGTGTCATCACCTCGATTTCAACCTGTTTGCTTTGGATATAGGCGATGGCTTTTTCAACTTCGTTCTCGTCTCCATTAATATGGATAAAGAGTGTTCCAAACGCGCCTTCCTGCGTTTGAGAAATCTTTCCTTGCAGGATGTTCACATCGACCTTGAAGGATCGAATGATTTCCGTGATCAACGGCTGTTCGGCAGAATCTCCAATAAAGGACAACCTGACGACCTGACCTTCTTTTACTCTCTCTAGGACGTGCTCGATCGTTTCTTTTGCTTCTTCTGGTTCAGCAAGCTGTTTCACGAATCGCTTCGTCATTTCTTCTTTCGGCTGTCTGAAGACACGTAATACTTCGCCTTCTTCGACAATACGGCCATTCTCCATCACTGCCACACGATGACAAATTTTGCGAATGACGTGCATTTCATGTGTGATCAATACAATGGTGAGTCCTAGTCGTTTATTAATATCGGCTAAAAGCTCAAGGATGGAATCCGTTGTTTGTGGATCAAGCGCAGAAGTGGCTTCGTCACATAGCAGAACTTTTGGGTCATTCGCTAATGCTCTCGCAATCCCTACACGCTGCTTTTGCCCGCCGCTGAGCTGAGACGGATATGCATTTTCTTTTCCTTCTAAACCGACCAATTTAATCAGTTCGTTTGCACGAGCTCTCCGTTTTGACGTTGGTACACCTGCGATCTCGAGCGGAAACATAATATTTTGTCTCACTGTTCTTGACCAGAGCAAGTTAAAGTGCTGGAAAATCATGCTGATTTCTTGTCTTGCTTTCCGAAGTTTCGCATTCGATACTTCATTGATCCGGTTGCCTGCCACTTCAACGATTCCTTCTGTTGGCAACTCCAGACCGTTTAATAGGCGAATCAAGGAGCTTTTCCCAGCGCCGCTATACCCGATAATTCCGAATATTTCACCTTTATCGATATCCAAGTTGACGTCTTTCACGGCATCAACATTTCCGCTTTTTGAAAGATACGTTTTTGATACATTCTGTAAATGGATCACAGTCTGTTCACCTGCTTTCTTGCTGAATCTATAGGTTGCCATCACATACGTTCAATTATTCTTCCGACTGTTATGACGCTAGCCTGACGCAAGGTCAGTAAAAAAGACCTAACTGCAACGCAAGCAGAAAGGCCTTTTATATCAAATACGCCTTTCTCTCATCTTTCAAAGCGTTGCGGCTTTGAGTGAATTGGCACCAATTTCAGCTATGCTGACGGTTGCCGGGTTTCATAGGGCACGTCCCTCCACCTCTCTTAATAAGAGAAAATATGTTGTTTTATGTGATGTTCATGTTTTTACTAACGTAGAATATCATGCTATCTGAGATATGTCAACGCTGTAAATCGCTAATTTCCAAGTAAACGACTACGTTATCATTTTTCGAAAAAAACCGTTCGTCAGCCAAAGTACCGCTTCTAGTCTTAGAAGAGCTCGAAATGAGCCTTTCACTTTCACTTGTCCTCTGCTGATCAGCTGCTGTAAGGACATGTCTCCATCTAATAATTGCAAAATCTCTTTTCGCTCACCATAAAAGATGAGATCCGATAACTCAATTGCAGGTAGTTTCTTCACTTCACCACGTTCATCCACAATCAATGTACAAGAGTCCGTTTCCGCCTCAAATGTAATCTTCAAGGATGATGATGAGAGCAACGGCTTTAACAATAATCGCTGCCCTGCACTTCCATGGGCTTTCACATTTTCCACATGTATAACCTCCCTGTCATTTGGTTATACATAACATTTCTCTACAAACATCGGCTTGTCCTTTATAAATAGCTCGACAAATTTTCAAATGAATTGCTTGAAATATGACAAAAAACCGCTTTATTTAGCGGTTTCAATCATTTCGTGAAGATATGGAACGGAGTGAAAGGCATAGCCTTTTTGCACGATTTCACCCTTTTTAAACAGGAGAAAGCAAGGGACACTTTCGATCTCAAATGCTTTTGCAAAACTTGGCGAGTAATTTAAGTTATTTTCATAAAAAGGAACTTCCGGCTGCATGGCATCAACCACTGCCAGCATCTTCTTTGCCAGCTGGCATGTTCCGCAAAATGGTGTATATAAGTACAAAAGAAATAAATCGTCCTCTATCTCCTTGAATTCATGCTCTTCAATCTCTTTCATATACGTCACCCTTATAAATATTTCGAATGAACATCAATGTTTGCAGCTAATAGAATAGATGCAATGTGGGCTGACGGTGAAGCGGCCACTTCGCGGTACGTTCTGTCGACAAAAAGATGCAGTGCTTCAGGGAATTCTTTTCGGAATTGCTTCCGCAGTTTGTCGCCAGCATCGTCACTGTCTGCTAATATGTAAACGTCTTTCCCGAATAAATCGTCCACAAGCTGATCCAGCTTCGATGTACTGATCGTGCCATTGGTGCAAATGATGGTAACAGGTTCACTTATGACTTCTTTTAGCTTCTGTTTATCTGATTTACCTTCTACAATGATGACCTTTTCTATCTCGACATTCATCACGATCACCTGGCCCTTTTGACGTTGATTCACTTCTTCCTTAGATTACAATCTTTCATTCGGGTTGTAAAGATTGGGCACTTGATCAACAAAAAGGCTGTAGCATTCACTCACTACAGCCTTATCTGTGATTAGCACCAGCCATTTTCATCGTCACAGTCTACATATTTTTCAGTCCCATGGGTCAACGTATCTGACAGACGATAAAAACGGTTTTGATCATAGGAATAACCTGATTTTAATTCATATTGATTTTCACTAATCATCGTGCCAATCTCTTCGTTTTGATGGTAAAGCACCATGCCGCTCTCTTTGAATCGTCCAGTGACATGCTCTGTTATATCCACCTGTTCTTTTTGAAAAGACAAATTGGACACCCCCCATAAAGGTAGAGTGTCCAATTTCACATGAATTAGTCTTCTTTTGTCATTTCTTCATATTGCTCAGCTGTCATTAAGTTCTCGATTTCAGACGCATCCGCTGGCTCTACTACGATCATCCAAGCTTTTTCGTATGGAGAGTCGTTGACGAACTCTGGACTGTCATCAAGCTCATCGTTCACTTCAACGATTGTGCCGTTAATCGGTGCGTATAGTTCAGAAACTGTTTTGACTGATTCTACACTTCCGAAAGGCTCGTCCGCTGTGATTTTGTCTCCTACTTCAGGAAGCTCAACGAACACGATATCCCCTAGCTCAGATTGAGCAAAATGCGTAATACCGATACGCACCTTATCTCCTTCTACTTTGACCCATTCATGTTCTTCTGAATAACGTAAATCTTTTGGTGTGCTCATTTCATACCCCTCCAGTCTTTTCTTACAATCTATATTGAAGATACCACAATCTGAATGAAAGTTACATCATTTCCAGACGCTTTTAAATGTATCTTCATTAAATCCAACTGTCACTCGTTTGCCGTCTGTTGTAATTGGACGCTTGATTAGCATTCCGTTAGACGCAAGTAATTCAAGCTGCTCGTCCTCTGACATTGCAGGAAGTTTATCTTTCAGCTGCAGCTCTCTGTATTTCTGACCGCTCGTATTAAAGAATTTCTTCAGCTCTAAACCGCTTTTTTCGTAAAGGGCTTTTAATGTTTCTTTATCAGGCGTCTCTTCGACGATATGTATGCTGTTGATGTCTTTATTGTGTTCTTCCAGCCATTTCTTTGCTTTTCGGCATGTACCGCAAGATGGGTATTCGTAAAAATCTAAAGCCACCATTTTCACCTCCTGCAAATAGTGACAACATTTTATCACAAAACATGTTAAAAACCTAAATGTATGCTTACAAAAAGGTGCGACATGATATCCGCACCTTTTAAGCCGTCTTATACGATATATTTCTCTGCTTCAAAGATTCGTTTCGCCACCTCACGCTTTTTCGCAATGACATTCATTGGCGTGAATCTTGTCAGCTTGCGAAGGGCTGACAGACTCATACGGAGTGAATCTCCTTCTTCCATGGCAATCAATGATTCTTTCGCATGAGCTTCAATTT
This sequence comes from Bacillus sp. 22190, assembly GCF_052045575.1. Taxonomy (NCBI): domain Bacteria; kingdom Bacillati; phylum Bacillota; class Bacilli; order Caryophanales; family Bacillaceae; genus Bacillus; species Bacillus sp. 22190. The sequence goes on from NZ_JBQEPF010000007.1 coordinate 181,579, forward strand.
TTAAAAAGGCTTCCTGTGTGAAAATTTGTGTATACGCAAGCTTTTGTGCATTTTTTTCTGCGCCTGATGCAGCGATTGCTTTTTCCGTACGCAAGACCGCCGACTCAGCAGCAAAGAGTTCATTGACGATATCTGCTATATTCACAAGGATTTCTTGCTCTTTATCTAATGCTTTTCCATACTTCATCGCCGCCATTCCAGATACCATTAAGGCGATCTTTTTCGCATGGGCAAGTAAGTATTTCTCTTGATCAAGCGGCTGATCACCCGGCTCTTCCGGCATCATCATCATCAGCTCTTCCTGCAGGGTTTGCGCTTTTTGAAGAAGTGGAAGCTCTCCTTTCATCGCTTTCTTCAAGAATGTGCCTGGCACAAGCAATCGGTTAATTTCGTTCGTTCCTTCGAAAATACGGTTAATTCGTGAGTCACGATAAGCTCTTTCGACTTCGTATTCTTGCATGAAACCATATCCGCCGTGAATCTGCACACCTTCATCCACAATGTAATCGAGCGTTTCAGAGCCAAGCACTTTACAAAGAGAGCATTCAATCGCATATTCTGCAATGGATTGCGCAATTTGTTTCCCATCCTTTTGCTCCTCGTCACTTAACAGACCCATTCTTTGTTCAAATAACCCGACTGTGCGGTATACAGCACTTTCCATGGCATAGAGCTTTGCCGACATGTTGGCTGCTTTTTCGCCAATTAAGCTAAATTGAGAAATTGGTGTTTTAAACTGCTTACGCTGATTGGCATACTCTGCCGATAATTGAATGACTCGTTTTGATGCACCGATTGTCCCTACAGCCAGCTTATAGCGTCCAATGTTTAAAATGTTAAAGGCAATGACATGACCTCTGCCTGCTTCACCAAGCAAATTCTCCTTTGGCACTTCGGCATCTTCAAGGATTAACGTTCTCGTCGAGGACCCTTTAATGCCCATCTTTTTCTCTTCAGGTCCTGTTTTGACTCCAGGAAAATCCTTTTCTACGATGAAAGCAGAGAAGTGTTCACCATCAATCTTCGCATACACGACAAACACATCGGCAAATGCGGAGTTTGTGATCCATTGTTTTTCCCCATTGAGGACATAATGTGTTCCAGCTTCATTCAGGACTGCCGTTGTTTTCGCACCTAGCGCATCAGAACCTGACCCTGGCTCTGTTAGGGCATATGCCGCGATTGTTTCTCCAGAGGCGAGTCCTGGCAGGTACTTTTCCTTTTGCGCTTGATTGCCGAACAGCACGATCGGCAAAGAACCGATCCCGACATGGGCGCCGTAAGAAAGAGAGAAGCTGCCTGCTCTTGCAAATTTTTCAGTAATGATGGCTGAGCTGATTTTATCTAGCCCAAGCCCGCCAAATTCCTCAGGAACATCCGCACCAAGCAGGCCAAGCTCTCCAGCCTTTTTCAAGAGACGAACAGAATGCTCGAATTCGTGATTTTCAATTTGATCGATGTACGGAACGACATCTTGTAAAATGTAATCTTCTGTTGTTTTCCCGATCATTTGATGTTCATCAGAAAAATCCTCTGGTGTAAAGATATGCTCATAATTTGTCTCATCTATTAAGAAACTGCCACCCTTTTTTACTTCTTCCATTGCTTTCATCCTGTTTTTCCCCCTTTAGATCAATTCAAAAATGCCTGCTGCTCCCATGCCCCCGCCGATACACATCGTCACAATACCAAATTGTTCATTTCGCCGTTTCATTTCATGAATGAGGGACAGCGTGAGTTTCGTTCCTGTACAGCCTAGCGGATGTCCTAATGCAATGGCGCCGCCGTTGACATTTACCTTCTCTTCATCGATCCCTAAATGACGAATGACTTGAATCGCCTGAGAAGCAAATGCTTCATTTAATTCAAACAGCCCGATGTCCTTCAGCTCTAGACCAGCGATTTTCAGCGCACGCGGAATGGCTTCAACCGGCCCAATCCCCATGACTTCAGGTGGTACACCACCAACTGCAAACGCCCTGAACTTGGCGAGCGGCTGAAGAGAAAGAGAAGATGCTTTTTCGCGATCCATCATCATGACACATGCCGCTCCATCACTCGTCTGCGAAGAGTTTCCTGCAGTCACTGTGCCTTTTGTTGAGAAGGCAGGTCGTAACGTTGAGAGAACCTCCTCTGTTGTGCCTGCTCTGACACCTTCATCTTGTGAGAACGTAAATTGGCGTTCTTCTAGTTGATACTGCTCTCCTACCCGTCTTTCTGTCACATCAACGGGAACAATTTCATCTGAAAATTTCCCTTCTTGAAGTGCCTTTGCTGCCTTTTGATGGCTCCTCACCGCAAAAGCATCTTGATCTTGTCGTGTGACCTGATACTTTTGCGCTACTTGCTCCGCTGTGTGGCCCATGCTCATATAGTATTCAGGTGCTTGCTCTGCCAAAAGAGCGTTTGGACGAATGGAATGACCCATCATTGGGACTTGCGACATCGATTCGACGCCTCCGGCCAAAATGGTTTCTGCCTGCCCAAGCATAATTCGTTCACCTGCATAAGCAATTGACTGCAGACCAGAAGAGCAATAGCGGTTAATGGTAATAGCAGGTACTGTATATGGCAAACCTGCTAACGCCCCAATATTCCGGGCCACATTCAGCCCTTGCTCTGCTTCTGGTGTCGCACATCCGATGATTAAATCATCGATTGTTCCATCATAATCACCGGCACGCTTTAGCGTTTCTTTTACACACAATGCGCCCATATCATCAGGTCTGACATGTTTTAATGATCCCTTTTTGGCTTTCCCTACTGGTGTTCTTGCGCCAGCTACAATCACTGCTTCTCTCATTTTGACTCCCCCCTAGTTACGTAAAGGTTTTCCTTTAACGAGCATGTGCTGCATGCGTGCCTGAGATTTGACTTCCCCTACAAGACTTAAAAAGGCTTCTCTTTCAAGCTCTAATAAGTATTGTTCATCCACCTCTGTACCAAATGGCAATTTGCCGCCAGAAATGACATGTGCTAGTTTTTTCGCAATGGTCATGTCATGGTCTGAAATGTATCCAGACAATCTCATGTTTTCAGCAGCCAGCACCATTGCTGCGTATCCTGTTTCCCCCATCACGGGCACCTTTCGCTTCAGCGGTGCACGATAACCCGCTTCATCAAGAGAAAGAACGAGTTGTTTCGCATCATGGATTAAATGATCACCATTCATGCTGATCCGGTCATTCACTCGGAGCATCTTCATATCACGCGCTTCCTCTGCTGATGTAGATACCTTTGCCATCGCAATGGCTTCAAAGGTTTGTAGCGCAGCATCTTGGATCGCAGTTGCTGATGGCTTTTCCGCTCCTTGCAGATGGCGAATATAGAGTTCTTTGTTTCCGCCTCCGCCCGGAATGAGTCCGACCCCCGCTTCGACAAGCCCCATATACGTTTCACTGGACGCTTGGATAGCGGCTGCTGGTAGACAAAGCTCCGTCCCTCCGCCAAGTGTCATACCAAATGGTGCAGCCACAACTGGACGGTCACTATACTTCACCTTCATCATCGCCTGCTGGAACCTGCGAATGACAAAATCAATTTCAAAGAAGTTGTCGTCCTGTGCTTCCATTAAAATTAAGGCGAGATTCGCACCAACACAGAAGTTCTTTCCTTGGTTACCGATGACCAGCCCTTTATAATTCTTTTCCGTTTCATCTACAGCACGGTTGATCATATCAATGACATCAAGCCCAATGGCATTACTTTTCGAATGAAATTCAAGCAAGACAACATCATCCCCGATATCGATCAAGCTTGCACCTGTATTTTTAAAAATGACATCGTGTTTCTTTTTCAATCTAGCTAACGAAATATTCTTTTCGTTTCCCTTTTCCTGTTCATAAGCACCATTCTGATAAAATGCACGGTCTCCTTCGGCATTTTCTTGATAGAATGTGTCATGTCCTTGTGAAAGCATATCTCGCACCCAGGTCGGGATGCTGTGCCCTTCCGCTTCCATTCGACTGACGGCTTTTTTCACGCCAATCGCATCCCACAGCTCGAACGGGCCATGCTGCCAGCCAAATCCCCATTTCATGGCGTTATCGATGGACTGAATATCATCCGCAATGTCGCCTTTTAGATGAGCTGAATAAAGAAGAACAGGTGCGGTCATATTCCAAAGCAATTGCCCAGCACGGCCGTCTTGATAAATAAGCGCTTTCAATTTCGCTTTTGTCCCCTTTTGCTGCTTGGCAATGTCAATGCCCGGATCCTTCAGCTTTGTCCGTTCTCCGTATGTGAGTGTGACAGGATCAAGCTCTAAAATGGTCTTTCCGTTTTTTTGATAAAATCCTTGCCCTGCTTTGCTGCCGATCCACCCTTTTTCGAGCATTCTTTCCATAAACTCAGGCAGCTGAAAAATATCTTTTTCCTTTCCTTCTACCTGTTCATACACATTGCGGGCTACATGAGAAAATGTGTCGAGTCCCACCACATCAAGTGTGCGGAAGGTCGCACTTTTCGGTCTGCCAATAAGAGGACCTGTGACAGAATCGACCTCTCCGATCGTGTATTTGTTCTCCAGCATTTCACGCACTGTGACAAGAAGCCCATAAGTGCCAATTCGGTTGGCAATAAAGTTCGGTGTATCTTTTGCTTCGACCACACCCTTGCCAAGTACATCTTCACCAAATGTTTTCATATATGAGAGTACTTCTGGATCTGTTTCTTGAATAGGAATTACTTCTAACAGCTTTAAATAACGAGCTGGGTTAAAAAAGTGAGTGCCTAAAAAGTGGTGTTTAAAATCAGCTGATCGGCCTTCTGCCATTTTTTCAACAGAAATACCGGATGTATTGCTGGATACGATGCTGCCTTCTTTGCGGTGTTCGTCGATGAGAGAGAATACGTGTTGTTTAATGCTGAGCTTTTCAGTGACGACTTCAATGATCCAGTCAGCATCGTGTAATAAGGAAAGGTGATCTGTGAGATTTCCGGGTGTGATGTATGATAGGTTTTTGGCTGAAGTAAGAGGTGCTGGCTTTTGCTTTAACAATTTTTTCATTGCGTCTTGGCTTAATCTATTCCGAACACTAGGGTGATCAAGCGTTAGCTTTTTTGCCGTTTCTTCCTTTGTCAGTTCATGTGGCACAATATCTAGCAATGTTACTGGTATCCCGATATTGGCTAGATGTGCAGCAATGCCTGAGCCCATGACACCTGAACCAATGACAGCCGCCTTGCGAATATGTTTGCCCATAAATATCCCCCTAAACATTTTGAATGAACAGTCATTCATTTTTTGTCCAAAAAAAAGCAATGCCTCTTTCTTTATCTTAAAAGATTTTCCGAAACAGTTCAATAGCAGATTTCAAAAATTTACACATTCTCATGCGTCTTTCTTTACAGCGTATGAATTAAAGACGAGGGGGAATTGTAAGAATGGAGGTGATGTCCACATGTCTCGTTTGCAAAAGAACCCATCAAAAGCAGGCGTAAGTGCTGCAAGTGTGAAAGGAAACGCAGGTCCATCACAAGAAGCAGACCTAGGCGGTAAAAAGACCAGTCAAAATCAGCAATATAAAAAGAAATCGTAAGGAGGAACACATCTTGAACAACCAGCAAATGAATATGCCCCCACAGGTAATTTCAGTAAAGGATTCCTTGTACCTAGAGGATATGCTGAACTGGAATTTGATCGCGATGAAAAAGGCCCACTTTATGGCCGAGCATTGTCAGGATCAAACATTGAAACAAGAACTCAATCAAGTGGGTCAAATGCACCATCAGCATTACACACAAATACTTCAACACTTAGGCAGCTCAGGGCAAGGCCAGTCTTCTGGCTTTATGCAATAGGAGGTAACAGACATGGAACAGCAAAACCAACAAAAAATCGGGAATCCACAAACGCCGGTTCCAACAACGACAAACATGAACGATCGCGACTTTGTCACAGACCTTTTGTCGACTGAAAAATATATGACAAGCGGATATAACACAGCGCTGAATGAATTCAGCCATGAATCTCTTTACCAAGATATTCAGCGAATTGCGCTAGAAACACAAAAAACGCAAAGACATTTATATGATGTCATGTTCAAATATGGCTGGTACTCTGTCGAAGCCGCTGACCAGCAGAAGCTCCAGCAGGCACACCAGAAATTCCAGCAAACACTGACTGATCAATCACCGTACGGATCATCACCTATGTCATAAAGAAAAACTGCCAGCTCGTACTGGCAGTTTCAGCGTGTAGACAAACCCTCGCATTCGGTGTCAGTCCTGCGCACTGGTACTCACGAATGACAAATTCGCTCCGCACCGATGCTCGTCCTTCCTAGACTGCAAAGGTTTTCTATCATGCTGAAAAGAAGACAAAGGGCTAAAATGAACTTTATTTTAGCCCTTTGTCAACAATCTCAAACTGCCAGCTCGTACTGGCAGTTTTTTAACGGTCTTTATTGGCACGATGAGCTTCATTCAATTGCTTGATCCGCTGAATCGTTTCTTTGATGTCTTCTTTTGCCTCTGGATACGTGTCATTAAAATGCTTGGCTAAAGGCGGCATGCTTTTGGCAATATGAGAATAGATGATCCACTGCGTGACATCTCTTTTCAGTTCCTCATTCGTTTCACCAAGCAGTAGCTCTGTATATTTATCAAGCAGGCCTTCGAGCTTTTCATCTAATTCATTTCCCATTTGTATTCCGCTCCTTTTTTCAGAAAAAAGCCTGACTCTGCGTGTAACAGATGTCAGGCTTTTCACATACGATTATCTTGCAGCAAGAAATGTCTCAGCTTGTGCCTGTTGGACAATACAGCGTCCTCTGCCGTGCGGAATACATAACGGCGTTCCGAATAAAGGATCTGTTGTGACTTGGCAGTTCATATCAAAAACATTTTTCACAAGATCACAGTTAATGACAGTTTCCGGTCTTCCTTCTGCATAAATCGCCTTGTCTTTAATGGCCACAAGGTGATGCGCATATCTGCAAGCGAGATTGAGGTCATGCAGAACCATGACAATCGTGCGCTGCTCTTTTTCATTTAAATCAAAAAGAAGATCCAGGATTTCAATTTGGTGCGTCATGTCTAAATACGTTGTTGGCTCATCTAATAGAATAATATCCGTCTCCTGAGCCAGTGTCATCGCAATCCATGCACGCTGCCTTTGTCCACCTGATAATGAATCAACCGTTCGATCAGCAAGGTCTTCCATCTTCGTTGACTTTAGTGCGCGATTAACCGCTTCTTCATCTTGCTTTGACCATTGCTTCAGCCAATTTTGATAAGGATATCGCCCTTGCTTGACGAGCTGATGCACCGTTAATCCTTCTGGCGCTTCTGGTCCTTGCGGAAGAATGGCGAGCTGTTTCGCCACTTCCTTTGTTGGTAATTTTGCAATGGAATGACCTTCAAGAAGGACAGAACCACCCATTGGCTTCATGAGACGGGCCAAAGAGCGAAGTAGCGTGGATTTACCGCATCCATTGCTGCCAATAAATACTGTGATTTCACCCTTAGGGATTGACACATTTAGTTCGTCTATGATCATTGTTTCTCCGTAACCTAAGCTTAAACCTTCAGTAGAAATGGCACTCATTCCGCTCAAACGCTCCTTTTCTCATCCAAATTTTTTATATTGAATATCGTCTATGTAGACGTCAAAGATCACTTATCTCAATTTAGTGTATCAGATTTAAGTGATCTTGAAAATCATTTTCAATTAAAAAATGAGAAAGTCTCGTTTACTTTTTCTTTTCGAATGCACGTTTTGTCCCATCTTCGAGCTTGATATCGACTCGTATCCGCTGATAATCATCATCTAAATTAAAAGCAGATAATAACTCATTGACATATGTTTCATTCAGCTTTGCACTAGGAATCGACATATCATTGAGCTTCATTTTCATTTCACGTAAAGCTTCTTCCCCTTCATAGCGGACACCATTCATATGATCTCGAATCAGTGCTTCTTCTCTTCCACCAGCTTGACGATAGGTAGCTTCATATAATTCGCTTTTTTGTCCATATTGTACGTGCAATTGCAAATGCTGAAATGGCAGTTCCTTCATTTGAACAGCTGACAGACTTTCAGCTTCTGCTTCATGTGGATGTTGTATTGGTTCGATTGAACGACAGCCAGACAGCATAAAGAACAGCACTCCTAGCAGTCCCGCCTTCTTCCAGCACATCATGTGTTTCCTCCTATTTCATAGCATCGTTTTTTATTCTTCTCCAAGCCCCTTTTCGTTATTCAATAAAACAGCAGACTATGGTAGATTAAAACAAAAAGGAGAACCGGATGATGAATAAAACAGCCATTGTGACTGGTGCCAACAGCGGTTTTGGAAAGCTCATCACACTGCGTCTTGCTCAGCAAGGGTACACTGTGATTGCTGGCGTAAGACAGGAAACCAATGCGAAAAAGCTTGCCGAAGAAGTAAAGAACGCCGCTTTATCCGAATCGATACATATTGAAGCATTAGATGTGACAGATACACAGTCCATTCAAGCATTTCAAAAAAGGCTTAATGCCTATGCTCCCATTCACCTGCTTGTGAACAATGCGGGAACGGCCTATGCTGGTTTTGCTGAAGAGGTGCCTGTTGATCAGTACCGAGAGCAATTCGAAGTGAATGTCTTTGGTGTGATGGAAATGACACAAGCAGTCCTTCCGTTGATGACGAGCGGTGCAAAAATATTGAATATGAGCAGTATCAGCGGACTCATGGGAATGCCCGCACTCTCTCCATATGTATCGTCAAAGTTTGCACTAGAGGGCTATACAGAGAGTTTGCGAATTGAGCTGGCTGCGTTTGGCATTCAGGCCGCTTTGATTGAGCCGGGTTCTTTCCAAACGAACATTTGGAACACCTCCATGAATGAGCAAATGACACAGCCAGCAGCAGGTTCTAAATACACAGCTATTTATCAAAACATGATGTCCTATATAGAGGCGCAAAAAAACAACTATGGAGATCCTGGCGAAGTTGCAGAGCTTGTGGTTTCGCTTGCAGAGAAGAAGCGGCTAAAGAAGCTAAGGTATCTTGTGGGGAAAGGTGTTCGGCTTTCATTCATAGCAAAGCAGCTCCTGCCTTGGAATGTATGGGAAAACATTATTTTACGGACACTATCCTCAAAAAAATAGGCACAAAAAAACAGGTGGATCGCTTATCCACCTGTCAGCGTGTAGACAAACCCTCGCATTCTTTGTCAGTCCTGCGTGCTGGTGCTCACGAATGTCAAATTCGCTCCGCGCCAGTACTCGTCCTTCCTAGACTTCAAAGGTTTTCTATCACGCTGAAAAAAAAGAAGACAAAGGGCTAAAATCAAGTTCATTTTAGCCCTTTGTCAACAATCTAACAGGTGGATCGATTATCCACCTGTTTTCTTTTATTCGTTATCAGACTGCCCAAGGGTAATATCAAGATTTTTGTTCTTTCCATCACGGATGACAGTCATTGTCGTTTTATCGCCAATTTTTGTTTCTTTATAAAGGATTTCTTTCAGCTGTGAGCTGTTCGCTACATCTTTTCCTTTGAACTTGATGATGACATCTCCAGACTTCAAGCCTGCTTTTTGTGCAGGAGATCCTTTTGAAACATCTTTTACATAGATGCCTTTACCGATTTGTTTATCAAATAGGCCAAGTGTATTTTCCTGATACGTTTCAGGCACTTGCTCAAGGTCAATCATTTGTACGCCAAGGTAAGGACGTTCGACTTTTCCATTTTTCAACAGCTGATCTACGATCGGTTTTACATCGTTACTTGGGATCGCAAATCCGAGTGATTCTACTCCGCTTTCGCTAATTTTCAAACTGTTGATGCCGATGACTTGACCGTCTGTATTGATCAGCGGACCGCCACTGTTTCCAGGGTTAATGGCTGCATCTGTTTGAAGCACATTCATCTCAACGGTTCCAGATGATGTATTGGCTTCAACGGTACGATCGAGACCACTAATAATCCCTTCTGTTACTGTACCAGAGAACTGCGCACCAAGCGGGTTCCCGATTGCAATGACTTTGTCTCCAGCACGAAGCTTAGAAGAATCTCCAAAGCTTGCAACTTTATCAATGCCGTCAGCATTTATTTCCACGACAGCTAAATCTGTCATTACGTCACTACCGACAAGCTTGGCATCTTTTGTTTTCCCATCGTATAGTGTGACCTTTAATTTATTGGCACCCTCGACTACATGGTTATTTGTGATAATGTATGCTTTTTTGCCATCTTTTTTGAAGATGACACCAGAACCAGTTCCAGCTTCTGCTTCAGTTGAATCACCGCTAAGACCGAACGAGTTTTGTGTAGATTGATAGTTTGAGACCCCTACAATCGTCGGCTCTAAATCTTCTACCATATCAGCAACATTCGTCGCATTGGTGATTTGTTTTGTTGAGAAATTTTCAGATGAAGCCGGTTCGCTTGATGCTGTTTGGGTTTGAGTGTTTGCCGCTGTATCTTGTGACTGCGGTAAAAGCGGTGTAATGCCAAGCACGAGACCGCCTCCAATAATCCCTCCAAGAATCGGACTTAGCCATGCAGCCTTTCGTTTTTTCTCCTTTTTAGACGAACGGTCATCAATCACTTGAGGAGACCCATTTGTCACCCTCTCCTGAGAGGCAGATGCTTCGTTTTCATGATGGTGAAAAACGAGTTCTTTCTCTTTTTCTGGTTCTTCTATTTGTTTCTCATTCTCTTGATGTGCGTGTTCTTGATCATTCATCTTTTTCTCTTCATCTTCTCTTCGGAAATCCATCGCTTGCACTCCTTTGCATCATTTTCATGAAATGCTTCATTCATATGTCTAGACAGGACTCATGTCCTCTTAATGGCAATATCATTGAAAAATTCTTTATGACAATATGTCAAATTATATAATACTTATTCATAGAAAAAAAGCAAGGTGTGCACATTGGTGAAAAGCACCTATTCATTAGCCTTTTGTCTATGCCCTTTTTTCCCTTGAGCTTATCATAAACAAACATTATGGGATAATAATGAGAAGAATATGTGAAATTGTGAAAAAAGCGTGTGATTGTTGACATGCCGCCTTTGTATCCCGTTATAATGACGTTGAGAGGATGTGGAAGACTTTGTCGTACACCATTTATTTAGTTGAAGATGAGCAGAATTTAAATGAACTGTTAACCAAATATTTAGAGAGTGAAAATTGGAATGTGTCCTCTTTTTTAACCGGAGAAGCGGCACGCGCGGCCATGAACAAGCCACCGCATCTATGGATTTTAGATATTATGCTGCCTGATACGGACGGCTACACACTCATTAAAGAAATCAAAGCAGCCTCGCCTGACGTACCGGTCATTTTTATTTCGGCACGTGATGCAGATATTGATCGTGTGCTTGGCTTAGAACTCGGGAGCAGTGATTATATTGCGAAACCCTTTCTTCCGCGCGAGCTGATCATCCGCGTGCAAAAGCTGCTGGAGCTTGTATATAAAAACAGTGACACACCGCAGCAAAGCGTCACACCCGTTTCTTCCTATATCATTCACGAGGACGTAAGAGAGGTGTATGAAGGAGATCAGCTGATTAACTTAACGTCTAAGGAATTTGATTTGCTGCTCTTATTTACCCATCATCAAGGACATGCCTTTTCCCGGGAAGATATCCTCGTCAAGATCTGGGGGCACGATTACTTCGGGACAGATCGTGTGGTCGATGATCTTGTCAGACGGCTGCGAAAAAAAATGCCTGACTTAAAAGTCGAGACCATTTATGGATTTGGCTATAGGATGCTAAAAGGATGAAGAACAAACCACTCGCTTTTCAAATTTGGGTTGTCATCTCTGGCATTTTACTCACCATCTCGATTGTCCTGATCATTTTATTTTCAAATACATTACGCAGCTTCTTTACGAATGAAATTTATAAAAACATCGAAAACGAGCAGCAAGTGTTAACAGAATACCCTCTGAATCGAGACGGCTCACCAAAGTCGACACCAGAAAACCGCTCGGTTCAGCACATTCTGATTCCGTCAGATGAATTAAATCAAATGGCTCAGTTTTTCCCGCATGCCTTTATTGAAAAAGTGCAGTCCTTTGTTAAAAAACAAAAAAGCGCAACAAAACGCTATTCTGAAGAAGTGAATGGCCAGCATATCTTTTTTGTGATCAAAAAAGTCTCAACTGGCAATACACAATATATTCTCTTGTCATATGCACCCGATTCTTATCGAGATGACTTGTCCTTTACACTGTTTAAACAGCTGATTTTCATCTTAGGAACGGTTATTTTACTAAGCTGGATTCCATCGATTTGGCTCGCCCGCTACTTATCACGTCCAATCGTCGCGTTTGAAAAGCACGTCAAGCGCATTGCACAAGAAGACTGGGACGATCCTGTGATGGTTGACCGGCAAGATGAAATTGGCAAGCTGGGGCATACGATTGAAGAAATGAGACAAAAGCTCATTCAAAAGGATGAAACAGAACGAACGCTTTTGCAAAATATATCACACGACTTAAAAACACCTGTGATGGTCATCCGCGGTTATACGCAGTCTATTAAAGATGGAATTTTCCCTAAAGGAGATCTTGAACAAACGGTGGAAGTGATTGAAGGCGAAGCGGAAAAGCTTGAGAAGAAAATCAAAGATTTGCTGTATTTAACAAAGCTTGATTATTTATCAAAACAACATCCGGCGCATTCTCCCTTCCTTGTGAGTAATACAATGCTGGAAGTGGTTGACCGTTTACGCTGGTCGAAAAATGAATTGCAGTGGAACGTGGACTTAGATGATGAGGCTGCACTTGAAGGCGATCCAGAACAATGGAGCAAATTATTTGAAAATGTATTAGAAAATCAACTTCGCTACGCAAAAAATAAAATTGATATTCATATGAAGCAGGAAGAGGATCAAATTCGCATCGTCATTCGTAATGATGGCCCTCCAATTGAAGAACACATGCTATCCAGCCTATACGAACCTTTTAGTAAGGGAAAAAAGGGCGAATTCGGCATTGGATTAAGCATTGTCAAACGAATTCTTTCAATGCATCAAGCGTCCATATCAATTGAAAATGATGAACTAGGTGTACGCTATACGATCACTGTTCCAAAGAAGAGGCTGTAGGTTTTACACCGCAGTCTTTTTTAGATGAATGAATACCCATTGAAATCACGGTATGTGGCTTTGATTTTCTTGCCAGCTTGATACATCCATTTCTTTTCAATGGTTGTCTCTTTCGGCATTTTGACTTTTTCTACTTGAATTCCTTTTGTTTTCAAGCGTCTAATCATATCATCAATTTCTCTCATGGAACATCATCCTTTCACATTTTTTGACCGGTTGGTCACCTTACTTTATAATATAAAGAATTACACTGTAAAAAACAAGTTACAATCTGATTAATTTTTGAAAAGTTTTGTCGTTTATGACCGATAAGTCACATCTCTTTGCGCACGTTTCCTAAGACATTTGTCTCTCGGTAAGAAAGGATGACATTCATATTGAAAAAGAAAGAAAAAATGATTATTGAGGCTGGTATGAAGTTATTTGCCAGCAAAGGCTATAATACAACGTCTGTTCAGGAAATTGCAGATGAATGCCACATGTCAAAGGGTGCGTTTTACCTTTATTTCAAATCGAAGGAAGCACTGCTTATTTCGATCTTGCATTACTATTACGATAAGGTATTTACCCGGATTCACGAGGTTCAAACAGAGGGCGGCACACCAAAAGAGGCCTACCGGAAACAGCTCACTGTCTATTACGATAATATTTTGCAGCAAAAAGATTTTATTAAAATGCAGCTAAGCGACAGGGCGCTCCCATTGAACGAAGAAACGCAGCAGCTCGCAAAGCAAATTCGACTTGCGACGATTCAGTTGCACATTGATAACATTAAGCAAGTGTATGGAGATGCAGCCATTCCTTATATGGCTGATCTATGTTTAACGATTGAGGGCATGAGTCACGTTTACTTTGAGCTTGCCATTTTATATGATTTTCAGCTCGAAGCAGAGGAGCTTGCCGCAACAATGATTCACCGTATCGATGATTTGATGAATGGTATGATGAGGCGGCATGATCTTCCGCTCATCTCTGTAGTTCAAGCGAGCGATTGGTTTGGGCCAATTTATGAAAGATCATTCGATCCGCTGACAGAATCTCTTTTAAAAGAATTAAGAGAGCAGGCTGAAGAACACTATGAAGTGAAGGACGAGCCTGACTTATTTGAAGCACTCGGCATTTTAAAAAATGAATTAAACAAACAAAAACCTAGACAAGTCATCGTAAAAGGCATGCTGTATCAGTTGAAATTATATGCACCACTTCAAAGCCACACTGAATCACTTTTGCGTATTTTGAAAGAGAATTATTTGTAAAATTGGAACCATCTTTTTAACAATAAAAACAGGCTGTCGAGAAAATCTCGACAGCTTTATTTTTTTCCTTAAATTTTCCACTATCCCATTTTATAATAGAGAAAAGCATACTAAAGGAAGGTGTTTTTCTCATGTTCCACACTAGAAATTCTTCTCAGCACGAAGCCGAATTTGTTTTGCTAGATCAATTGGTCGAAGAGGATCACCTGCTTCGTAAAATTGATCAGTACATTGATTTTTCATTTATCATAGACAAAGTAAAACCATATTATAGTGAGAATAAAGGTCGTCCCTCACTTGATCCACTTATTTTGTTTAAAATGATGTTTATTGGATACCTGTACGGTATCCGTTCTGAAAGACAACTTGAAAAAGAAATTTACTATAACATGGCGTATAGATGGTTTTTAGGTTTAAACATCAATGACCCCGTTCCCCATCACTCGACCATTAGCTGGAATCGTCGTACTCGATTTAAAGATACAACCATTTTTCAAGACATTTTCGATGAAATTGTTCTTCAAGCCATCAATCACGATATGGTTGGAGGGCGCGTTCTTTTTACTGACTCCACTCATCTTAAAGCCAATGCCAATAAACATAAATATACAAGAAAAACGATTGAACAAGATACCCAGAACTATATAAATGAATTAGAAGAAGCGATCCAAGAAGATCGGGTGGCACACGGAAAAAAGCCCTTAAAGGTAAAAGAGGAGGTGAAAACGGAAAAAGACATTCGTCAAAGTACGACTGATCCTGAAAGTGGCTATCTTTATCGTGAAAACAAACCAGAAGGCTTTTTCTACCTAGACCACCGTACAACGGATATGAAGTACAATATCATCACAGATGCTCATGTCACGCCTGGCAATGTCCATGATTCCGTTCCGTATCTTGAACGATTGGATCACCAAATCGCAC